>NZ_VOYL01000012.1:0-77245 GCF_013420295.1 Acinetobacter sp. YH01018 | reverse complement strand
TTGAGCGGATCTTTGAAAATGTATATCGTTGGCAGAAGAAATTATTTAGACCAATGATCAAAAACTTCATTGATGACTTTATTCTCGATAAAAATCATCTGCTACCACAGAGAATCTATAAATAATACTGCGTAAGTCCTATATATAAACAATTTGAATAAAAATTATACGATTTTTAAAATTTTATGTTATAAAAAAGAATGCCAAGGAATTTTACTCATGTTCCCTATTTCTTCATCTGCTCAATATACGCTTGTCACTTGTCTCACTTGGGATCTTCAGGTCAACCAGGCCGGTTCACGACGTGTGGAGTTTTTACATGAGGTGCCTTGGAAACTGTACCCTGATGATGATTTAGAATAAATCACTAAGTAAAAAATACCCCAAGGTCGCCTCAATAGCGGCCTTTTTTATTGCCTAAAAACAAGGAAAAAGCTGATGAATCATCCAATTAATAAAAATGGATTCCCCACACCACTGTCCAAACCGGTTGTAGCCCCTTTTAGCCAAAACTCACGCTTTGCTACAGCCGGTCAATTTATTACTGTTGTGCTGATTTGGTCACTCACTCCGCTTTCAGCAGTCTGGACAGTGCATGAAATTCATTGGGCGTGGGGTTTATTTATCCGGTTTAGCTTGGCCATACCGATTGCACTAGCCTGTCAGGCCTACTTCAAGGTCAAAGTACCGGTGCACCCGCAAGCTTTGCTCAGCTATGCCGCGGGTGCTCTCGGCCTGTTTGCCTCCATGGCCTTCTGCTATATGGGCGCCTCCAGGGTACCTTCCACAGTGATTTCAATCATTT
The DNA here is from genome assembly GCF_013420295.1 of Acinetobacter sp. YH01018. Classification (NCBI taxonomy): domain Bacteria; kingdom Pseudomonadati; phylum Pseudomonadota; class Gammaproteobacteria; order Moraxellales; family Moraxellaceae; genus Acinetobacter; species Acinetobacter sp. YH01018. The sequence goes on along the minus strand of NZ_VOYL01000012.1, from coordinate 76,440 downwards.
ATGGTAGTGCTCCCTTTGTCTCGGGTTTAGTGGCCATTTATATTTTTCGCAGTGAAAAGTTTAGTGCCTATCAATGGTTGGGCTTGCTATTGGGTATGTTGGGCTTATATTTTGCACTGGGCTTAAACGAGCAAAACCTGTTATTGGATAGATTTGGCATTGGTTTGGAAATCGTGGCCATGCTTTTGTATGTATTTTCTGCATTTGCTGTGCATGCGGTTGCTGCAAATATCCATCCGATCAGTCAGATGACCGGTGCTACCCTCATGTCATGGCTGGGTTATTGTAGCTTGTGCCCTTTTTCTCCTCCGACATGCCAGATGAGCTGCCATCGTTAGATACCGCTATCGCAATTGTCTATAGCGCAGTATTTTCATCTGTACTGGCAATGATTTTTTATTATCAGCTGCTGAACAAAGTCAAGCCCACTACACTGATGCTGATGAACATCATTTGCCCCGTACTGGCTACACTGTGGGGCAAATGGCTTAATCACGAACTGCTCAGCTCACATTTCATCCTAGGGCTGCTGTTACTGTGTATGGGTTTAGCCTGCTATGCGTTGCGCGTACCGGGCAAATAGCAGATAAAATAAAATAGAAAAATCCCGGGCTGGATGCCGACCCGGGATTTTCTTGGTTTTGGGTACAGATAAAAATCTGTTATTCAATATGAATGATTTTGCCGTGTTCATCATGATGAACCACGCTGACCTTTTGCTGGCGTCCCTGTTCGATTTCTTCAACAGCCAAACCAAAATGCTGTCCATAATCGGCAATATTTTTGGCAGAGCTTGTCTTTACTGTTTTTGCAGGAACAAAATTCGACCATAGCAGCAAGCCCACAGCACAGGCCAATAATGCACTCACGCCATGTTCAATGCCCAAACCAAAGGCAGAAAAAAGCTGATGCAACACATGCTGTTTTTGCAGGCTCACAATCCCCAGCACAATCAACAACGGTCGCCATAACAACAGCCATATCGCCCACATCATAGCGGTAGAGGTATGTGATGCATAACGTTTATGCCATGGCAAGCAATGACGTAAATCAATAATTAAAGGATTATTTTTCATGGATGACTTCTTCATTATTGAGTTTGGAATTACGCATCCCACGGTCTGGACTGACCCAGCGTGCGCGCTGGCCATTGCCGCGTAACAATACTTTAGGAAATGCCACGATACTGGCCGTCAGGGTGATCAGCCAGAATACAAAGGGATACCAGATCATCCAGAAGTAATTTTTGCCTAGCGAAGGTTCATAACGGCTGTCCATCCATTTGCTGATCGCAAACTGCAACAGGCAGGTCACGCCCAAAAGCATGCCGGTGCCATAGGGTAAAAATGGTGAACTAATGCCCGATATGCCCAATGGAACCACAAAATGGATTAACCAGAGGACGGCCATAAACAACATCAAATAAGACCATACCAAAGTCAGCACCAGCTCACACAGCAGCGGCCATAAAAAATTCAGTTTCGGTTGAAACAGCACATCTATATTTTTAATCAGCACCTGTGCCCCGCCCATGGCCCAGCGTAGCCGCTGTTTCCACAAACCCTTGAATGTTTCCGGCATTAAAATCCAGACCAAGGCATTCGGTTCGAATTGAATATTCCAGCCTGCACGTTGCAGCTTCCAGGTAATGTCGATATCTTCGGTCAGCATGTCGGGTGACCAGTAGCCGACTTCATGCACGGCACTTTTACGAAAGGCAGTAATCACGCCAGAAACGGTAAACAGCCGACCAAAACTGCGTTGTGCCCGTTTAATCATGCCCACTATGGAGGAAAATTCTCCCACCTGAATACGTCCAATCAAAGTCGAACGGGTACGAATTCGCGGATTACCGGTGACCGCAGCCACGGTTTCATCCTGCAGAAAATGCCGTAACATCCAGGTCGCCGCATGCGGATCAAGCAAAGCATCACCATCAATGCCGAGCAAATATTCTGCATCGGTGAGCAAGCTGCCGGCCTGCAAGGCCATGGCTTTGCCCTGATTATGCGCCAAATGTACCACACGCAATTTTTCATACCGGTCTGCCAGACGGTTTAACACGGCTGCGGTGTTATCGGAACTGCCATCATTGATCGCAATGACCTCAAAATTTGGATAATCCAGCGCCAGTGCATGACCCAATGTTTCTTCGGCATTATCACCTTCGTTAAAACAAGGTACCAGTACAGCCACCTTAGGATAATCAGGTAATGCCTCAGGCTGCTGATACGGCGGATCCTGTCGTTCTTTCCAGTAGAAAATCAGTGCACCGATCATCCATAAATACGACATAAATAATGGATAATAAAAAACAAAGTGCAATGCAGAATGCCAAAAATGCTGCAGCGTTGACATATGGAATTCCTTTAAGGAATAAGTTTGCTGGATTTCATATCAAAGGCTTTGCGTAACACGCCTGTATCTGGATAGTCCTGAATCGGATCATCTGGATAATACGCTTCATGCATCACCCCTTGAGTATATAAAGACTCAATGGTTCTGGCTATTTCATTGGAAGGAACGCGTTGATTGGTTCGCCAGTTCACTGACTGCAATTCAAAGACGGTTTTCTTCATGCCATTCGGATATTGCTTCACGCGATTAACAATGTCCCGATAAAAAGCATCGCTATCTGCGGCCTGCTCCATATAGGGCATTGCCATGATTGCAGTGAAGTCATAACGGTTGATCGACTGTTCCAGAGACTGTGAATACCAGTTTTCAGCATAAGGCCGCAGGGCAACCTGAGCATATAAATTGCGTGCAGTCAGCAAGAATGGATGATACTGACGGACTTCTTGCGCCAGTTGCATGGCAAAGTCATCAATGTATCTGGTTTTAAAGCCGGTCCATTTTTCCAGCTCGGCATCGTTATTACGGATTTTGGCCAGATCGGTCGGTAAGCCTATCGCAGCATAGGCTTTTAAAGCATCAGGGCTGGCATCTTCATAGTCCGATAAAGTGGTGTCATCGTGGAATAAAATGCCGTTAAATGGCACTGATTTGGCCAGATCCTGATAAATACCGGCAATGGTTTTACGCGCATCGGCAGAAAAAGGACTTAAACGATGATAGCCCATATTCAGATGGTTAGAATCATCGGCTTGCTGGGTCACTACCACATCTTTGGACACCGGGTTATCTTTTGGTAATTCCCAGGCCAGTAATGGCATCCAGGCATAGACCCGGCTGACTTGGGTACGGGTTTGAATTTGCCAGGCAGCACGGTTAAACAGGTCGGCACGCATGGGCAAATAATGGTTCGGGAAATACACCATATCCGCAGAACCATTGGCATCCGGATCAGAAAAGGCTTGTAAATACACGGTATTGACTTTCATCGCCACAATCCGGTCAAGCAAGTGATCCAGATTACGTTCCTGCTGAATAGGATCTTTGTCGTAAATGTAATCCAGATCGATATGCATGATTTTTTGCGGACGGTTATTGTCGCCTAAATGTTGCTGACGATTTTGAATCTCCTGAGCTAAATCCGCAGTCGTCATATTGCCTTCAATCAGAATACGGTTGAGCTGCCCCAATGAATCTTTAGCCGAATCTGCACCATCGTCCAGACTAATCGCCACCGGCATACCTAACTGTTTGGCAATTTTTACGGTTTGCATATTATAGTGACCATAGGGCCAAACCATCACACGAGGTGATTTCAAACCATGTGCAGTCAATAACTGGTTATTCTGCTTTAAGTCACCTGTAATCCGTTGCTGATAATGACGTTCGGTTTCATAACTGGCAGATTTAGGATCGTATAACCGTGTCACTGCCGCCGGTTCCATATTGCCCTGCGGATTGCCCAAGATGCCGCGATGCAGGTTATAGCTATGACTGGCAATTTCGACCAGACCACTGTCCTGCATCTCTTTCAATTCAGCCCAGGATAACATTTGACTACGCTGAATTTTCTCACCTGAAAAGTCAACGCTTTGACCTGCTTTAGGCTCTAGCCATGAACCCACGACCGCCAGCACCACGGGAATTTTATTGGCTTTGGTCACCGGATAGGCACTTTTATAAAATGATGCATAGCCATCATCCACCGTTAATAAAACCGGTTTGCTCGGCAAGCGATATTTCCCTTCGTGCGCTTTAATCAGCTGATCGACATTAATAAAATGAAAACCGTTATTTTTAAGCCAGCTGATATGTTGCTGAAACTGCTGGGTCGTTACCGAATAGTCAGGAATCAGGGCCGATTGTCTATCGGTAATTTCATGGTAGCCAATCACCGTAAGGGTGGGATTGCTGGATGGTAGTGTTTTACTCCAGGCTAAATGAGGCATCTGACATAAAACGGCGGAAAGAGAAGCAGAAAGCAAGGTGGACAGCAAGCGAGTCTTCATTGAATGGTGCTCAAAAAACATTTTATGCTCTGAACACGTAGCATCATTGATCAATAGAAAACTACCCTTTTCACGATTTACGACGTTCAGAACTCTGAATCTGTCTTTTTATCCAATCAAGCTGAAATGAAGCTTAAAAAATAATAATTTTTTGAAAATTAAACGTTTAAAAATAGAGGAACTGTGATTAAGATCATCATACTTTAACTGGCATGCCTGCTTTTTATTTTAGTCAAAAGAGCTAAAAAAAAAGCTTAAATATCCACAAAATTTAAACTAAGTTCCAGAGGGCTGATATTGATCCCGTCCGGCATCCTTGGCTGCATAAAGCTGGATATCGGCAGCTTTCATCAGTTCATGAATATCGCTATAGGGATGATTTCGATCCATCCATGCCACACCCATACTTAAAGTCACATACTGTTTTTGATCAGGCCGGTTTAAATGTTCAAATTGAGCATCTCTGACTGCATTTAAAACCTGCTGCAACACATTCAAGACCACTTGACTCGGAATATTATGCAAAATAATGGCAAACTCTTCCCCACCGTAGCGGGCAACATAAGCAGATTCAGGCAAGGCCTGCTGGATCAGCTTGACCAAATCTTGCAAAATTACATCCCCCTTCAAATGCCCATAGTAATCATTATAGTTTTTAAAATAATCTACATCTAACATGGCAAATGCCAGACTATAATGGGTATGATTTTGTGTCAGGGTAAATAATCGCTGAATTTCAGCATTTAAAGCCCGCCGGTTAAAAGCCCCGGTTAATGCATCTATTTGAATTTGTCGCTCTAGCTTCTGGTTCAGTTGATGTAACTGTGAAGTGCGCTCCTGTACTTTATGATCCAGAGAACTATTCAGCTCAAGTAAGCTATTATTCAATTGCTCAATATGCGAGGTATGCTGTGCATAGTTTTTTGACTGCTGAAACATAATCAGCAAAGCATAGAAACTGGTTGAAATAAATGAAAGATTAAATGAATCGAGTAAATTTAAGGTCAACAAGAAATCATGAAAAAAGGTCACACATAATAAAATTATCGCCCATACATTGACGCTGGAATATTGCTCTTTTGATTTCAGGGTCAGATAAAAACCGTAGCCAAAATTTACAATGACAATCGGGCTAATGACCCAACTATAAAAGGCAAAACGCTGAAACACTTCAGGCACAGTAAACAAGGTCACCATCATATCCATGATCAGTACGCACATGGCCACACTGTAAACAATCGGATGCATATAACGCCGACTGAGTAAAAACATATAACTGATAAAAAAAGTGACTGCCAGATAAGTAAACAGATATTCTAAACGCTCTCCCCATAACCAGCCGATATTGGTAAAGGTGGTATAGGCATAAGGGGCTGAAAATAAATTATGCAAGGCCAGAAACAGGATAAAAATACCAAACACAAAAACCCGGATACTGCTGCGATTAATCACTCCTTGGAATACTGAAAACATTAAGGTAAACATTCCAATACCCAAGACTGCTCCACACACCAGGCCAATACTCATCATCATCTGCTGGAACTGGCGACCAATGGTTGTACCTATGCCTATCCGCATCGGATTTTCAAGACCACCATGCTGAGGATCAAAATTGGATGCCTGAATGGTGATGGTGAAATACTCTTTTTCCACCACAAAAAAGGCAATTTTAGGTGCATTTTCCGTTTGATGATGGCTTGGGTCTTTTCCGACTTCTCCTAAACGCAGTATAAAATCACCATTCAAGAACATTTTGTAAGCCCCATATTGATTGGGAATAAAAATGGCTATACGGCGCCCTACAAATTGCTTGGGTATTTTAAAATGGCCAATAAATGTGCCATAAGTCTGGTTAGTTCCAGTGATTTCTTTAAAAGAGACTGGCAAAGTTACGCTAGTCGATTTTAAAACTGAACTGGGTTGGGTGATGAATTGCTCAGGATAATACTGCCATGTCCCCTTAAGTGGCGTAGAGCTATCTTCAGTAAACTGAACATCATTCAAGAATTTTTGATGTAAATAATAGGATTCAGGCGCGGCTTCATAAAGTGCCCAGACCTTCTTCTGCCCCAGACCTATGCATAAACATATTGCTAGAAAAAGTTTTAAAAAATGAATTAATTTCTGAATTTTATACAAAAAGCGAATCATCCTTAAATACGCTTAGCTATTTCTTAATGTAGCGGTAAAAAAATAAAATTCAAACTATTTTTCACCTATCTGCAAGATTCATCCTTGTCTCTTGCAGAATATTTTTTAACCGATAATCAAGGCGCACTTAATCACGTGTTTTTACGTCAAATAGTTCAATTTCAAAAATAAGGTTTGAATTGGCAGGAATAATTTTACCCATTTTACGTTCACCATAAGCCAGGTGTGCCGGCACCATTAATTTACGTTTACCACCGACTTTCATGCCCATAATGCCTTGATCCCAGCCTTTAATCACACGACCAGTACCAATCACGGTTTCAAAGTAGTTACCACGGTCAATGGATGAATCGAACTTGGTTCCATCTTCCAGCCAGCCTGTGTAATGGGTCGTAATCAGCGCACCTTTCACCGCTTCTTTACCTTCACCTACTTTTAAATCGATAATTTCTAATTCATTTATCATGATCATTTACCTAAACTGAGCAGCAATTTTTCAATGCCTAGTATAACCGGATTTAGCTGCATGCTTTAGAATTTAAGGGAATCGGTATTTCTATACTTAAAAGCAGAGTTCCTGGATATTCGAATCATTCAATAAATAAGCCATCAATTTTTTATGATTTTCATCCTTAAAAATCACCCCCTTCCCCGACAAATCCAGCCCGGTCAGAATATTGGCAGGAACTCAAACTGACCATAATCATAGTTCAAAGGCCGGCCGATTTTCTACGATATTCTCGCTCTGCACCAATAATTACCCCAATACCGAGGGCAATCAGCAAACGATAGAGATCCGGATACATATATTTTCCCTTTATTCATTTTTATTGTTTTCAGGTATAGGTAATTTTGTGATCAGGATGCAAGCCTAAGCCTGCAACCTGTATCTATTTATTGTAATTGTTCCCACTCCACCACGACTTGAGCGTGATCCCCAATCAAGGTCCATTCACCATCCATAACATTTAGCTGTAACTGCATAGTACGCTCGCATAATTGTGGCAAGGCATCAGTAGTCGCAGTAGAGAGTTTCCACACTTCGACATTGCTTAAGGTTTTTAATTTGCTGTTGCGTTTGTACCATTCATCTACAGCTGAGCCATAAGTAACCACAGCCACCTGCTTACAACGCGCACTGGCCTTTTTCACCTTATCTTCATCCGGACAGCCCACTTCAATCCATTTAATCAGTTGGCCGGTCAGATCTTTTTGCCATAACGCCGGCTCATTAGTTTCAAACAAATCTTTGGTAAACTCCAGAGCTTCATCGGCAAAACGCGCATAAGCCAAAATACGTACCATCAAGCGTTCAATGGTTTCTGAAGGATGCAAAGCCATAGTGAGTTGATAATCACCATATTGATGGTCATCCATATTGGCAATATTCAAATCTGCCTTATAAATTGTTGCTTTTAGCGCCATAAAAGAGTCCTCAAATTTGGCGCCTAGCATATAAGATTTGGGCGTATTTTGCTGAAATGTTTTTTAATCCTGATCTGGATTAATCTGGCACTGAAACAGTTGCTGTTCAAATAACTGCCAGTCATGCGGATGCTGCACAATAATTTCAATACGGTTATCCACGCCTTCTTCTGCAGACTGATAGTTAAACTGCTCGGGATTAAAATTGAAGGTTTTCCAGCCCTGGTTGGTATTAAAAATCCCTTTAATCCGCAGCCACTGTTGCTGTTCACACAGTAAATCCAGCAAGGCATAAAAGTCGAATTGCCAGCGCTTGGGCAATTTCCATCCCGCTACACTATAGCCTTGTGCAGTTTCAACATAGTGATAAGGCAACTGTTTAATTTCTGGTAGAGGCTGTCCAGCTGAAAATGTTTTTTGGATTTTCAATAAAGGCTGAATTTTACGTCTGGTTCCCACATAAGGCAGGTCAATTTGTTGCAGAGGAATTTTATCTTGCCCACTCATCAGCCAGGTTTGCTGATAAGCCTGATATTCACGCTTTAATGCCTGCAAAGCCTGATCATCTGCAAAACTCATAGTATCCGCATGGGACACCACAATGATTTGTGCTGCTTTTAACTGATCGGCATATAAATTCTGCTTGCTCCAATCACTATCATGCAAACGGGAACCATCGACTACAGTCACCAAGGCACGCATGGCAATACTCGGCTGCCAGTGCGGTTCGGTCAGCTGTTCCAGCAATTGTGCAGGATGTCCTAGCCCTGTGGGTTCGATAAACAACCGGTCCGGTTTGCTTTCTGACAATAATCGCGACAAGGCAATCTGCATCGGTAACTGGCTGCTACAGCAAAGACAACCGCCCAATAGCTCTTTCACTTCATAGCCTTGGGTTTGCGGTAACAGCTGCTGATCGACCCCAATTTGCCCAAACTCGTTCATCAACACCGCCCAGACCTCATTTTCTGGCTTCTGACTGAGCAAATGTTGAAGCAAGGTGGTTTTTCCAGCCCCTAAAAAACCAGAAATAATATGAGTCGGTACAGCTTGAGTAGGAGAAATCAGTTTCAAAATCAACTCGCTTTCAGATAGATATAATCAGTTCATCAGTGAGCACAACTCACCCACCCATACGGATCATGATGATGCTCACTTTCATTTTTTCCGTACTGTATAGTAAAGCATCCAATTTATTTTGAATCCGTCATCATTCAATTTTTATTTTTTGACGTTTTTAAAATCTCACTGCAAATCATTCACTCCATGCTGTTGCATGCAAAGCAAGATTAAGTCAAAAAGCGGAATGAGGTAAACTCTTGCGCTTTTTATGTTTAGCAAATATTTATATATGATAGAAAAAAATGATCATTAAGCCCGAAAAACATATAGTAGACAATTTAAATAAATATTTATTTTCAATATCTTATATAATAATATGTATTTCCGCTGTTTTGTTTTCATTCAACATATCTACTATGGCATAGCTTGTTTAGACCCTCAAATTCACCGTTAATACGCTTAAATGTGAATTGATTGAATGGGCATTCGCTATGAGCAACAAAACAAATTACACCACTGAAGTGGCAATCTTGGGCGCAGGCCCTGTGGGTTTGACTATTGCGAACTATTTAAGTAAACAAGGCATTCAGGTCACTGTAATCGAACAACTGGACAGTTTGATTGATTACCCGCGTGCGATTGGTATTGATGATGAAGCATTGCGTACTATTCAGTCACTTGGCTTAGTGAATCAAGTTTTACCGCATACCACACCAAATCATGCCATGCGTTTCTTGACGCCTAAAGGTCGTTGCTTTGCCGACATTCAGCCATTGACTCGTGAATTCGGTTTCTCACGCCGCAATGCCTTTATTCAGCCTCAGGTCGATAATGTCTTGCTGCAAGGTTTGAACCAGTATGAAAACACTCAAGTACTGTTTTCACGTCAACTGGGCGAATTTAGCCAAGATGCCAACGGCGTAACGCTTAAAATTCAAGATAAAAACCAGAAAGAAGAAATTGTTCAGGCAAAATATTTAATTGCATGTGATGGCGGTAACTCAATTGTACGTCGTACTTTAAATATTGGTTTTGATGGTAAAACCGCACCAAACCAATGGATTGTAATTGACATTGAAAATGATCCTTTGGCAACACCGCATATTTATCTATGCTGCGACCCGGTACGTCCGTATGTATCTGCTGCCCTGCCTCATGGTATTCGCCGTTTCGAATTCATGGTGATGCCGGGTGAAACTCAAGAAGAGTTAAGCAAACCGGAAAATATTGCCAAATTGCTGTCTAAAGTATTGCCTAATGCTGAAAATATCGAAGTAATCCGTCAGCGTGTTTATACCCACAATGCACGTATTGCTGATAAATTCCGTGTTGACCGTATTTTGCTTGCCGGTGATGCTGCACATATTATGCCAGTATGGCAAGGTCAGGGGTATAACAGCGGTATGCGCGATGCCTTTAACCTGGCTTGGAAAGTGGCATTGGTTGTTCAGGGCAAGGCGACTCCAGACCTGCTTGATTCTTACCAGATTGAACGTAAAGACCATGCTAAAGCCATGATTGATCTTTCAGTGATGGCAGGTCATGTACTTGCGCCACCGAAAAAATGGCAAGGTTTCGTGCGTGACGGTATTGCCTATGCATTGAATTACATCAAGCCAATTAAACAGTATTTGCTTGAAATGCGTTTTAAACCGATGCCGAAATATCATGACGGTGCTTTGCTGGCAGACGGCAAGAAAGAGTCTCCGGTCGGCAAGATGTTTATTCAACCGCAAGTGAAACTTGAGTCGGGTGAACAAGTTTTACTGGATGAAGTGATTGGCAACGACTTTGCGATCATTGCTTGGGGAGTCGATCCTCAATGGGGCATCTCGGATACCACCATGCAAGTCTGGAAAAAATTAGGCGTCAAATTTATTCAGGTCATTCCTGAAGTTCAGTTTGGCAATGAAAACCGTAAGCAATTTGATGGCGTGATTACCATTGGCGATATCGGAACCGATATTCGCAGCTGGTTTGGTAAAACTTCAGAATCGGTGGTAATTCTACGTCCTGACCGTTTTGTGGCGGCCTTGGCGATTCCACAAACTCTGGATCACGTGAGCCAACAGCTGTTTAAAAAGCTGCATGTAAAATAATACAGATATAAAAACACATTGACTGAATCATATTCAGAGGCCTGACCACGCGAAAGCGTGGTCTTTTTTTATTTTTCACTCATATAAATCTTTAAATTTAAGGTCAATTATTAGACTTCTTCCATACATCATTTTAGAAACTAAAAATTGTTCGTAAAACCAAAATTAAAAAATAGATTTTAGTCAATATCAGATTCATGAGTGTGGCATGGATGCCCAACGTTTCCCATCCCTTACGCTACATTTTAAAGCAGTGCTTAAAACTGGCTCAGGATGTCGTGTATGGGAAATAAAAGGTTTTTCCTGCGGACTCACAATATATTTTGAGATCCTCATTTTGACCTTTCAAAAGTAGAGAGATTGCCTACGAGAAGGTAAAAAATTAAATCAATCAAATGAGGCAGTGCTGATTTAAAAAAATCGAATATTGAACATTTTTTGATTTATGCAAGAGATCTATTCAAGAGAGCTTCAAAATAAATCTATTCCTTTAACTCTTCAAAATCAGCTCAATCACTTTAATATCTTTAGCAATTTCAATTAAAAATTAACAGTAAAAATATTAAGCATTAATCTTCTGCAACCATGGCACACCTTTCATTGAATCACGCTGTGCCAGAAGCTGAATAAACGGCTTGAACTCATCCAGATAAGGCAATATTTTGAGAGAGATAGCAAAAATTACCCAATAACCCAGAAATAAATCTGCTGCTGAAATTTTATCACCCAGCAAATACGGATTTGCTTCTTGCATACCCTTTTTTAGCAATGCCAATACACTCTCTTCATGACCAAAGGTCAGGCTTCGTTTTCTTTGCTCAATTTGCTCGTCCGATACGCCTAGACCTTTTAAATCCATAAACTCAGTCAAAGGACCATGCGCAAAGAACATCCATTTCAGATATGCACCTCGCTTGGGGTCATCCAGGGCAGGCGCCAAACCTTTTTCCATATATTTATCTGCCAGATAAGTAAATATGGCCGCAACTTCAGAAATCACTACGCCCTGATCAACCAGACAGGGGACTTTTCCCATGGGATTAATAGTTAAATATTCAGCCTGATGCATATTTTCATATGGGCACGTTTATCTCTTCAATCTGGTCTTCTATACCCAGCTCTTTTTAATAAAAGCATCACGGTCATGCCACGCGACTGAGCATTGTTATACAGCTTCATCATTTTAATTCGACCTCTGTTGTTATTCTAATTTTTAAGTATAAAGCGCTTTGATTATTTGATGGTGATTATGTGATACATGCACTCTCCTTAACGATGCTTTTTATCGCCTTTAAAAGCATCGTGTGATATCAAACAATTATTTTAAAAGAAACCCATATAAAACTGTTCTTTCAAGATTTTTAAAATAAGTTCAATCAGCTCATTTTTTTGCCCTTTACGATAACTGGCATACAGGTTAATCATCGGTAAGGGCTCAATAGTATTTTTCACGATAATTTTATCGCCCAATAGCGGGATCACATAAGCCGGTACCAAACTCCAGCCGACCCCCATGCCGACTAAATTGACATTTAATAGAATATTGGTCGAGTGCTGGACGATGTTGACATCCAGTTTAGCCTGCTTAAAGAAATCGGTAATAATCTTGTGCAACTGCGGTGAAGCATCTTCATCACTAATAACAAAGTCCTGATGATTAAAACTTTTGATACTAATATGACGTTGCTCGGCAATAGGTGAATCCTTGGGCACGATTAAAGCCAGAGGCTCACTAAAAATCTGTACATGCTCCAGTTCATCCGATTCATCGACATAGCGGGTAAAGGCAATGTCAATATCACCTTTTTTTAAGGCTTTAAGTTGGTGGACATCGGTCAGGCTATGAAAGTTAATTTTGATGTCAGGGAAATGGGCCCGTATATTCGGCATGATATAGGGAAAAATTTTCATTTCTGCCACAGGGACAAAGCCAATATTCAACTGGTCTTTGCTCAAGTTGGCAATTTTCCGTGCAGCATCAATCGCTTTTTCTGCATGCTCCAAACTCAGCAGCGCTTCTTTCAGAAAGACTTTTCCTGCTTCAGTCAACTCAACTTTACGGTTGGATCGAACCAATAACTGAACACCCACCTCATGTTCCAGATCTTTAATCTGCTGGCTCAAAGATGGTTGCACCGTACACATGCGTTGTGCCGCCTTGGTAAAATTCAGTTCTTGTGCAACTGCAACAAAATAGCGTAAATGACGTAATTCCACGTGCCGGACCTCTCTTTATTTAGGTTGCTTCAGTGATGCCGAAACTGTGATTTATAAACAAATAAAGTCAGCACAGTAATTACAGCACAGAATAAATAACTCAGTTGATAACCATAATAGGCAATCATCAATCCCAAAATGACTGAGCCGATTGCCATGCCCAAATCAAACAGGGTAAAGAATGTGGAAATTGCATGCCCCATACGCTGTTTTGGCACAGACTGAATAGCAATGGTTTGAAAACATGGAAACAGGGAGCCATAACCAATGCCAATAAATATAGCAGATAACCAGAGCAGCCATTGATTGGAGATAAAACTGACCACGACCAGGCCTATGGCAAAGAAAATAAAGGAAGGATAAATGACTGCACTGGCACCTTTACGGTCATAAATTTTGCCTACCCACGGCCGCACTACAATCATGGAAATGGCGAAGACAATAAAAAACAGGCTGGTATACGCGAGTAGAGCTTTAGATTCACTATAAGCGGTAATGAAACTCATAATGCTGGAATAGGCAAATGCAGTCAGCAAGGCAACAAAGCCAATCGGTATAGCACGTGTTTCAATAATATCATGCCAACCCAAACATTTTTTTTCTTGAGTCTCAGCCGTGAAGGCAACCTTGTCTTGCTGTTGTACCGGAATGATTAAACAAAAAATAAAACCCAGACTGATCACAGCAGTTAATAGCGCAAATAGCATCTTAAAATCAGTAAACTGCAACACGGTCAAGGCAATTAAAGGCCCAAATACCACGGCAAGATTGGTCGACATGACAAAATAGCCCATGCCCTCGCCCTTACGCCGATCTGGAATAAAATCATTTGCTATGGGCACGGTGACCGTGGTTAATATGCTAAACCAGATGCCATGAATAAAACGGATCAACAATAAAGCCCACATACTGTCGGCAAATAAATAGCTAAAAGCAAACAGTACAAACAGCAATTCCGAGCCGCGGAAGGCTATTTTTTTGCCTAATTTTTCCACAATCAGTCCGGAAAATGGACGAACCGCAATTGAAGAAACCAGAAATAGGGTCAGTGCCAAACCTGCTTCCTTCACCGTCCCGCCTAGATCCTTCATGATATAAATCGGCAAGACAGTTAATAAGGCATAATAATAGGTAAATAAAAACAGGTTATTGCATAGACATAATATAAACGAGCGATTCCATAGACGCTCAGTGTTTGTTGCAGACATAATGACCAACTTAGCGGTAGCCTGGTGCTACTTTTGAACCAGAACAGGTTGCATCACCAAACGTACAAGATTGTGTATGTAAGTTTCATCTGGCATGCAATTAAAGAAAATAATCTGATAATGAATCGGCCCATACAGCGTATCCAGCATCAGTTCAAATGGATAATCGGCAATAATTTCATTACGCTCTATGGCAAGTTGAATCAACTTGCGTGTTTGCTCACGACGCGGTAATAAATACAGCCTGAAAAACTCACCGGCTGCTTCACGATGCTCGGCCATCACCACCAATAAAGCTCGCCCTAACGGATGATTTAGCGCGAGTGACAATTTTAACAGCTGCTGGTTCAGATTAACTTCCAGGCTCTGCTCGAAATCCAGATCAAAGACCGAAGCGGTGTGCTCTTTAAAGGCATCAAAGACCAGATCAGATTTATGCTTCCACCAGCGATAAATGGTCGACTTTCCTACCCCTGCCCGTGCAGCAATATCTTCAACAGTTAAATGACTGTAATCCTCATCTTCCAATGCAGCAGTCACTGCCTGCAAAATACATTGCTTACGACGCGAAGTTTTTTCTAGTTCAGTCATTCATCACCAAAAACGAAACGATACGTATCGTTTTATATTAGGCTAATTTTTGCCTGCTGTATAGTTCCAATCTTCCCGTTAAAATCAAAAAAGACCGCTTTAAAGCAGTCTTTTTAACATCAGCGTTCCGTCTGTTTTAATACAGCATTAGCATTGCGAGGTTTTTTTATAAATACTGCATGAAGGATGATGGCTTTCTTGCAAGCGTGCCACTTTACGATGTTCAGCAGCCTCAAAACGGCAACGTTTCCAGTCATTGTCCAGCTTCAATGGCGGAATCTGTTTCGGTTGACCATTTTCATCTACAGCTACCATAGTGAAGTAACAACTATTGGTATGACGTACGGTACGTTTTTGAATGTTCTGCGCTTCTACGCGAATCCCGATTTCCATTGAGGTACGACCGACATGGTTGACACTGGCAAGAAAAGTAACGAGTTCACCCACATGAATCGGTTCTTTGAAATTTACTTTATCCACAGACAAAGTCACCACATAACTGCCTGAATAACGGCTAGCACATGCGTATGCGACCTGATCCAGTAATTTTAAAATTGTTCCGCCATGAACATTTCCTGAAAAGTTCGCCATATCAGGAGTCATTAAAACTGTCATGGTTAATTCAGACTGGTCATCTAATGCTGGAGCAATTTGATCTAATGGGGACATCGCGTTCTCTAGACTCTTTTACAGACAATAGTATAAGGAATGATTATATCGTTTTTCTATGAAATAAAATGTCGAAATTGCCAATAAACCCATCATTATTATTTATAGTGATTTTGGTATCATTCAAAAAAATATATATCAATTTTACCAACTCACTGAGATATAAACATTTTTCTTATAGCATGATTTTAATAGAATATTTGTTCTAAAAATTAAATTACAAAAAGATGACTATATATTTTAAAACATATCGTGTGATTATTACTTGAATACCTATGAATCAAACAAAATTTAAATCTATTTGGGCACAGGGCTAGTGTTTAACGTGTCATATCAGACCAGTTAAATCTCAGCTTAAACTAATATCAAGGTGTTACATTGCGCAGCATTTCTTTGGAAATATTGCCATAGCTCAATACATTTTGCTGGTCGAGCTGGGTCTCAACACTATAGGTACCATCAGTATTTTCTGAAATCACGGTAAATACCAGATTTTCCATACTCGCCATTTTAACTTTTTGACCTATGGCAAATTTTTCTATGTTCATACTACTGTTATGCATTTAACCATCCTTACAGAAATATGCTTTTATGACTTTAATAAACTCCAGTGTAGAGAATTTTTATTTACTGGTAAACTTAAATCATTGAACAAACACATATTATATAAAAATTATATAATACAAAAGCTTTCATCACTTAGTTGATTTTATTGAATAATATCAATTGATTAGTTTATCTTTACAGTTGAATTCCATTCATTTTGATTGATTATCCCTCAAAACCTAAATAACGACAGACTAAAACCTAACAGCATTGCAATAATGAATCTGAGACTCTGAGGGATTCGGTTTCATCATTGCAATTAATTGAAGGACTTAATCCTGTGCGCTTAATTGCTGAATGGTATGACCAAATGGATAATGCTTCTGTTTCAATAAAGTGGTAATTTCATTTAACTGACTTTCTGTTGCATCTATTCCGGCTTGCATGGTCATTGCACGACCTTTTACATCAAATATGTGCCCTTTTTCCCTTAAATCTGGCTGAATCACAATATCTGCATGCTTTAACTCTTCTTCAGCTAAACGGCTCTGCATGATATTAATATTTTGATTGAACATTCCCCAAACATTACTGGTTTCGGTATGCATGGGTTGCGCCAAAATATCCACAGCAATCACAATATCCGCCCCCAAATCACGTGCCACGCCTACAGGTACCGGGCTCACCAGACCGCCATCCACATATTCATCCGCACCAATTTTGGTCGGAATAAACATGCTTGGAATAGATACGGAAGCGCGTACCGCCTGTCCGGTATTACCATAGTTAAAGACGACTTTTTTGCCTTGTTTTAATTCCGTTGCGACCACATACATCGGGATTTTTAATGCTTCTAAGGGCATATTGTTGACTTGTTGATTGACATAATTTTCAACTTTTTGACCATCAAAAAAGCCTTTCATGTCCAGCGTTACATCACGCACATCATTGGCTTTCATGCTTAAAGCAATATCACGCAGCTCTTCTGCTGTTTTACCACTGGCATAAATGGAACCCACAATACTGCCCGCACTGGTACCTACAATCAAATCCGGGTGTATTCCTTGCTGCTCCAGTACCTGAATGACCCCGATATGAGCATAGCCACGAGCGCCACCACTGCCCAGTACCAAGGCAACAATAGGACGGTTTTCCTGCTGTTTGAGTTTTTTAAAATTAATACGCTCTGCCCGAACTTGAGCATCTGCAGCAGGTGGCTCTGATAGTCCTGTCGAACCAACAGTAAGCTTAGGTTGGGCAACCGTTTGACAGGCTCCCAACCCCAATACTGCCAAAACAATAAAACTAAATTTGATATTGCTCATGAACCACCTAAAGATAAATAAAGCTGTTCGCAAAAAGGCGTATATTTTAAGAACGATCTATGTGTAACACTGTATTCTTTCGTAAAGTTATCCTTAAACGCTCTCAGTTTTTAAAAGATCAGGACTCATATATTTGCCGCCTTCCTCTTGATATTATCTCATCTTTTGACCTTTTTTATAGCCGGCGTTTACCCATAAAATCAGGGCTGATGATTCTCATACGAATGAGGTCACTTAGGTATTAACTGGAGATGAAAAATAATTTTTCAAATAAAAAAAGAGGCGAACCAGTCGCCTCTTTTTTTAAATTTCCAGTTTTGAATTAGAAATTATATTTAGCCATCAAACCTACACGGTTATCTTTATATGACTGTCCAGCAAATGTTTCACGCTTACCATTGATATATTCTACACCTAAATCAATTGGTGCAGCCGGTGAATAAATCACGTTCATCCAAGCTTGTTGCACTTTTTCATTTGCACCATCATTCAATCGTGCGTAATCATTACCATCATCCGCGAATACAGCGCCATAGGCTAAAGTCGAACGTAATTTAGGTGAAATTTTATAGGTTGCGCCGACTTGAACTGCATTAAATTCATTCTGCTCAATACTGTTATTTGCCGGATCTACAAAATAAGCTGAATTACTGCCATATAAATAGTTGCTGTTACCCACCACATGAGAAACATCAGCAGACACTTTTAAAGGATCAGTAACTTGATAATTGACCCCGGCAGCGATACCCCAACCAGTTTTTTCATCATCAGCTGCTGTTGATTTATAATTCTCAACTAACGCACGTGCAGATACTAAACCTTTACCCTCTGCAAAACCTTGGGTTAACTTAGCAGTAAGCGTTGGTAAGCGGTATTTCACATCAGCTGCAGTACCAGCAAGTTTATCAGCAGCCGCTGTACCTGACAAAGTTGCAAGGCTATTACCTTCTTCTGCAGAAATAAATAACTGGGTAGCAGGAGCCAGTTTAAGACCATAACGTACTTGTGGGATACGCACTGTACCACCACCCACGTTGGTCGCAAGGTCAATCATTTCTGGCGCATGGTTCGACAGGAAGTTTGAAGTAGTTTGACCAAATAACCAGTCATTATAGGTTAAGTAAGCATGACGAATACGCAATGCTTCATTGGTTCCTGCAAAATCAACTTCAACTTTACCACCAACTTTTGCATCACCCACTGGCGTATTAAAATCTAAGCCTAAACGAGTCATTTTTCCAGTAGCACGAAGTTTGTCTTGAGTTTTGCCATCAGATTTATGTACAGAGTTAAAGTCGTCATCTGCACCTTCAATAATATAGTTTGCATCACCACGAACAAAACCGTATAGGTTTACACTTGCACCGGCTTTAGTTTTAAAGCCAGTTAATGCTGATTCAGACTTCGCTGCAGGTGCTGCTGCAAGTTGAACAGGCTGTGCCTTGACTTGCTCAATTTGAGTTTGTTGCTGTTGCTGCACTTGCTGTTGTTGTTGGATTAAAGATTTTAATGCTTCAACTTCTTGACGTAATTGTTGAATCTGTTTTTGTTCAGCTGTGCCGGCATGTGCTGTACTAACCATGACTGCTGTAACTGCCAATGCTAAACCTTTAGCAATAAATTTACCGTTACGTAATTGACTCATTCTTAAAATCTCCGATTTGTTAAATTTCGCATTCCATGCATTCAGTGATTTTTTAAAAACCCAATAAATCTATGAAAAAATACCCTTCAAAAATTAATAAGCTTAAAAAACCATTGCATTTTCAGCTTCCGAGTACAGTAAAAAACTTAAAATATTATAATATTACAAATATGTGACATCCACATATCGTGCTAAATCTAGCAATTTTCAGACTTTATTAAAATCAGTTTTCCCGAACATTGATTGAAAAATAATCTCATTTTCAGATCTAATAAAAAAATAATGTGGATATTCTTAGACTTAGAGAAATTCATCCTAAAGCCAAACAACCAGACATTCGACTAATGTATATAACTACCCAGCGCTAAAAAACTCATTTCAAAAGACATTTTTATAAATTTACAGCTCATTTCAGCATGTAAACGATGCCATAACGGCCCGCCATGCGGTACGGGCTTTTTGTATCAGACAGGTTGATCCATAAATCATTAAAACATTTTAACCGTGGCAAGCCGGGCCCCCTTAAGAAAACCTTTGCCTAGTTATCCGGAAAAATGAATATTGCCGCGTTTATGGATAAATAAATAGCTTGAATTCAAGCAGACCTTTAGCACGAATAAGTTTAAAGGTCTGTTTTGCTATGCAGATATTTAAATATTTAAACTTTTATCCTGCAATTGTCTGCTGAGCTGTAGAATTGCGAGCAAAGTCACTGCCACAAAGATCAACATCAGAATTCCCATATTGAGCAGTGAATCCCACATCAGAAAATTCAAAATCACGCCGCCGAGCAAACCACAGGCAAACTGCATACTTCCCATAATCGCACTGGCTGTCCCCGCTTGCGCACCCTGTTCCGACATGGCCAAAGCCATCGCATTGGGACCAGTAAAACCAATTCCTGCCACTGCCCAGAACATGCCAATCAATACCAGCCATAAGGGACTATGACCGATTAAACCTGCACTGAATAAAATGCAGACCCCAAGCAACTGGATGATGCCGCCTATTTTCAGGCGACTCAGGACCGAAAATTGCTGGCCAAGTCTTTTATTGAGCGCAGATAACAGCATGATACCAAAGGCATTCAGCCCAAAAGCATAAGCAAATTGCTGTTGCGCTAATCCATAATGATCCATCAGCACAGCAGCAGATGAACTGATATAACAGAATAAAATGCCGCCAGAAAAACAACCAGCCAGCATTGGCCATGTAAAACTCGGGTCTTTAAAAATACTACCGTACAGCTGGATAATCTGAGCAACATTCAGCTTTAAACGGCGTTCAGGTGGCAAACTTTCTTTAAAGAAAAAGTGCACGCAGAATAAACAGATCAGTCCGATCAAGGTTAAAAAGACAAAGACTGCATGCCAGCTAAAGAACGTCAATACCATTGCCCCGACACTCGGCGCAACAATCGGCGCAATCCCCATCACAATCATCATGCTGGCAAAGGCCTGTGCAGAAGCCTGCATATCCAGACGGTCACGAATGGCAGCCCGGGCAATCACAACCCCTACGCAGCCTCCGACAGCCTGTAAAATCCTTGCAGCAATTAAGCTCCATTCATTGCTGGCAAAAATACACAGCAAGCTTGCAACAACATACAGGGTTAATCCAAAATACAATGGTGTTTTGCGCCCAATCCGGTCACTCAAAGGTCCATAGATCAGCTGCCCTAAAGCCAGTCCCAAAAAATAAGCCGGTAAAGTATTGGCCACCATTTGCGTACTGACGCCAAAATCCTGTGCCATTTGCGGCAAGGCTGGCAGGTACATATCAATAGAAAGTGGGCCAAGTGAGGTCAATAAAGCCAGCAGCATGATCCATGCTGTGGAATACTGCCGTGTAGATTGCTGTAAAGACATAACGATATTCAATTTTTAAATGGGGGCTTTAAAGACAAGCTTACACTGTACATAGTATTATTTTAAGGATTGAAAATGAAATTTCACATAATTTCATTCCCTGATGCATACATCCTTTAGTGATTAGGACATAACTTGAAATCTTGGCTGACGCGTCTTAAACAAGCGACTTACAATACCACCTTCATGTATAACCTGCGCATGATTATTGCATTTGCAGGTACTGCCTTTGTGCCCTATTTTATGGGACAACAGCTTTTTACCATTCCCTTGACCTTAGGGGTAGTGGCTGCCGGTTTAAGCGATATCGATGACCGCTTTTCAGTGCGGATCATGAACCTGATTTATACTTACATCGGTTTCTTTATTACCGCCGCCTCGATTTATTTTTTATTTCCTCATCCCGTTTTATTTGCCATAGGGCTGATTGTGTCCTGCATTGGCTGGATTCTGCTCGGCTCATTAGGACGGCGTTATGCGACCATTTCCTATGGCTGTCTAGTCATTTCAGTCTATTCAATGCTGGGGGTTGGACTGTTTGATCAATGGTATATGCAGGCTGGACTGTTGGTTGCCGGTGCGATGTGGTATGGCCTGCTTTCTACCATCAGTTTTCTGCTATTTCCGGTTCGGCAGGTTCAGGACAAACTGTCCCAGTGCTATTCATCACTGGGAGACTTTCTGTTTGCCAAATCGAACCTGTTTGATGTTGACATGACGCCAGAAAGTTATCAGCAAAGCATGATTGAGCTGTCTTTGGAAAATGGCAAACTGGTCGGTATTTTCAATGAAATGAAAACTGCCCTGTTAACCCGATTAAAAGGTGACCGTGGACAAAAAGATACCCGTCGCAGCCTGCAATATTATTTTGTGGCTCAGGATATCCATGAACGTGCAGATTCAGCGCATATTGATTATCAAAAACTGGTCAAAGTTTTTGAACATAGTGACATTTTATTTCGCTTTCAACGCATTCTTTCTATTCAGGGTAAGGCCTGTAAAGACTTGGGTCACAGTATTTTAAATCGTGAAACCTATCAGCATAACAAGCGCTTTAAACATGCCTTTGCCAACTTAAAAATATCCCTGGAAAAACTCCGTGCCGAGCAGCAATACGATCAAGTTTGGGTCAATGCCTTATTTTCTCTTTATCAAAATTTAAAGTCGATTGATGCCCAGCTTCGCAACGTAGAAACAGAGCGGCATATTAAGTTAGATAAAAGCAAACATATTGAAAACCAGCTAAAAGATGATGATCTCAAAGGCTGGGATGATATTGTGATTCGGATCAAACAGCATTTAACACCAGAGTCGGTGCTGTTTAGACATGCAATTCGTGTCTCTATTGTCTTGTTTATTGGTTATATTTTTGTCCAGATTACCCAGATTCAATATGGCTACTGGATTCTATTAACGGCGCTTTTTGTCAGCCAACCCAATTTTAACGCCACCAAACGTCGCCTGCGTTTACGGATTGTTGGCACCTTGGTCGGCATTATTCTCGGCTATGCCATTTTGTATTTTATTCCTTCGATCGAAGGTCAATTATTACTGCTGATTTTAAGTGGTGTACTGTTCTTTGAATTACGCAGTAAGCAATATGCCCAGGCCACCGCCTTTATCACGATTTTGGCATTAATTAACTTTAACCTCGATGGATTGGGTTTCGCCGCAGCCCTCCCGCGCATGATTGATACCTTGATTGGCTGTGCCTTGGCCTGGTTTGGGGTGAGTTTTATCTTCCCCGACTGGAAATTTCGTCGTTTACCGCGCAATATCCGGCGTTCACTCAACGCTCAATGTGAATATTTGACCGAAGTGATTGAGCAGTACAAAAATGGCCGTAATAACGGTTTGAAATATCGTGTGGTACGTCGTGCTGCGCATAATAACGATGCAGATGTGGCCTCACTGATTTCGACCCTGGCCACAGAACCTGATTTTGATCCGACACAAAAAAGCCAGGCTTTTGAATTTTTGTGCTTGAATCACACCCTGCTCAGCTATATTGCTGCACTGGGCGCACATCGTGAAAAAATTGCAGATCAGGAAGTCTTGCAGCTCCTCGATCAAGCGCTGGACGACATTCAAGGGGCATTGCTAAAAGATGAAGTGCCCGACCTGACGGCACAAAATATGCTGAATACCATACGCCAACGCTTAAACCAAAATAATGAAGAGGATCAAAAATCTCTGATTGTTTTGCAGCAATTATCGTTGATGCTCAGTATTCTGAATCAGCTCAGTCGTTTAAAGCAAAGTCTAAGCCATGACCGTGATGAAAAAGCCACCGAATTAGCCTCATTATAAATAGGATGATTTTGGAACAATATACTCACTGAATTGGTATAAATAATGCTAAACTTTTTACAGTTCTAAATTTGTTATTTTCATTATGACCGCGAAAAATTTATACGCTTATACCTTACAGCCTGTGAACTATGAAATTTCTGAGGCTGAACAACGTCAAGCGCAACTTGCCATCTGGCGTAGCACCAATAAAATCGGCACCAAAGCCTGGATCATCATGGCAGCTGTTGCCCTACTTTCCATTGTCGGTATCATCTTGCTGAAAAACTATTCCACCATTTTCTGCTGGGTGGCTTTGGTCTGTGTGCTTGCATATTTCCTGATCCGTAAATTCGGCCTGGAATGGTATGTAAAACGCAAGATGAATGAATTTCCGGTACAGGAAATTAAAGGTATCCGTTTGGGCGTACAGCCGCACGGCATTATCATGCGTCAGCAAATGGGTGCACAGGAAGGTGTTGGTGCCATTGGCTGGAAAGATATTTATGAGTGGTACAATACCCCTGACTTTATGTTGATTAACTTCAAGGTTAAAGGTCAACAAGGTGCTTATATCTTGCCAAAGCGTATGGATTCAAAGAATTTTTCTTTCAAGACTATCCGCAAGCACTTGAATGAAACTGTGGGCGAAGCAAAACAGATTTAAATGCTACTGCAAGCTAGACATTAAAAAACCTCCAGACTGGGGGTTTTTTAATTCCGATAAAATTAAATGATAATGAGAATAAATATTACCTACTAAATCGATATCATTTTGGGAAAGTTCAGCTATAATTCAGGTTAATTCTGTTTCTCACCCTGTTTTTCGGCTATGTTAAAAAAAATCTTTTTCCAGATTCACTGGTTTCTTGGTATTACTGCCGGGTTAATCCTCTCCATTATGGGGATAACTGGTGCCATTTATTCATATGAACAGCCTATCCAGAAATGGCTCAATCCGGCTAGCTATACCGTCCAGATTGAAAAACAAGATAAATTAACCCCTGCCGAACTGTATCAGCATTTTCAAAAAACTGATCCGGAAATGAAAATTAATAGCATCACCATAGCCAAAGATCCGACAGCATCTTCAAGCATTAATATTGTCAAAGAAGGTGCACGTAAAGGCTATACCATGATGATTAATCCTTACACAGCCGAAGTGTTACCTGAGATTAAAGGACGAGAATTTTTCAAGTTTATCGAGCAGTTGCATCGCAATTTAACCGTTGGACCCGTCGGCAAGCAGATCACCGGGGCCTGTACCCTCATGCTGATCTTTTTTGTACTCAGTGGTCTATATCTGCGCTGGCCGAAAAAACATTCTGTTAAACAATGGTTCATGCTCAAGCCTCAACTAAAAGGCCGTAATTTCATTTGGGACTTACATGCCGTGGTGGGTACCTGGGTGGTGATTTTCTTCCTGATTATCGCCTGTACCGGTTTAACCTGGTCTTATGGCTGGTGGCGTAGCGGCTTGTACACTGTGATGGGTGTTGAACAACCGCAAGCCAAGGGTGAAGCTGAAGCGCCAAAAGGTGGTGAAACAGTCAGCAACAATGAGGGTTCGAGCAAAGCATTACGTAATGCAGCTACAAGCAAACATGAAAAAGCTACTGAAATTCAACCTGTTGAAAAAATTGAGAAAAAAAGCTTAAGCCCGGAACAGATTCATCTGGCTCTTAGTCAAAGCTGGAAAGGCTTTAATGCTCAAGTGGGCCGTGATTATTCAAGTATTACCCTGAATATCCCGAAAAAAGCCAATGGTGAACTTGAAATTAGCTTTGTCGATGCCATTCCCCAGCATGAACGCGCACGCAACAAAGCCACATTTGATTATCAAGCATCTAGCATTAAAGAGATGGAACTTTACGAAGATAAAAAACTCAATGAAAAAATCATGAGCAGTATGCTGCCGGTGCACCGTGGTAGCTTCTTTGGTCCGGTTTACCAGTTCATGGCTATGCTGGCTGCTCTGAGTATGCCATTGTTCTTTGTTACAGGCTGGATGCTTTATCTGAAACGTCGCAAACAGAAGAAACTAACCCAAGCTGCACGTCATGGCTTAACCGCGATCAATATTGATGCCCGTGCAAAACCCTGGCTGATTGTCTATGCGTCACAAACCGGTACGGCAGAACAGCTGGCATGGCGTACAGCAACCAGCCTGCAACAGACTCATCAGTCTGTAAGTGTAAAATCTGTACAATATTTAAGTCTGGATGATTTAAAAAATACTGAACAGGTTTTATTTGTAGCCAGTACTTATGGTACCGGTGAAGCACCTGATTTAGCATCGGGTTTTACCAAAAAAATATTGCGCAAAAAAGCTGATTTAAGCCATCTGCACTATGCAGTATTGGCCTTGGGTTCGCGCGAATATGCCGACACTTTCTGCCATTTTGGCCATGCAATTGATAACTGGTTAAAACAGAATGGTGCACAGCAATTGTTTAATATCATTGAAGTGGATAATACCAATCAAGAGCAGATTCAGGCATGGAATACGACTTTAGCAAAAGTAACCCAGCTTGAGTTACAAACCATGAATATCGAAAAAACCTTCGATTGCTGGACTTTAACCCAACGTGATCTGCTCAATCCGAACAGCGTAGGTGCCCCAGCCTTTAATATCGAGTTAAAGCCGGATCATGAAGTGAGCTGGCAAGCCGGTGATATCGCCGAGATTCAACCCGGTAACAGTGCTGAACGTATTGCCCGGTTTATGCAGCAGCATCAAATTCAGCCGAATACCTCTGTAGATTCGTTAAAGATCAATATTGAACAGGCCTTATGGAACAAAGATTTGACCGGTGAAGTTGAACCTTTTGCCAATATGGATCATTTACTGGAGCAACTTCCGATGCTGCCTTCACGTGAATATTCCATTGCCAGTATTCCTTCACAGCAAGTTCTGCGTTTAGTGGTGCGCCAACAGTCCGATGCTCAAGGCCAATTGGGTCTGGGTTCAGGCTGGCTGACTCGGCATGCCCCGTTAAATAGCAAGATTGCGCTGCATATCCGTAACAATGAATCTTTCCACCTGATTGATGACAACCGTCCTATCATTTGTATTGGTAACGGTACCGGTCTTGCAGGATTAATGAGCTTGCTACATGCACGTATCCGTCAGAACTATACGCAAAACTGGCTGATCTTTGGTGAACGCCAGCGTGAACATGACTTCTTCTATCAGAGCACGATTGAAGCTTGGCAAACCACTGGCATGTTGCAACGCCTGGATTTGGCTTTCTCACGAGATCAGGCAGAAAAAGTCTATGTACATCATAAACTGCGTGAACAGGCACAGGAACTAAAAGCCTGGGTTAAGAATGGTGCGGTGATTTATGTGTGCGGTAGCATCAACGGTATGGCCAGCGATGTCGATCAGGCTTTAACCGACATTCTGGGTGAAGCTGTAGTTGACCAGCTACGCCAAGATGGACGTTATCGTCGTGATGTCTACTAATCATTGAAGTCAATAAAAAAACCGGGTCTCAGAACCCGGTTTTTTTATACTTAAAGTATCCAATTTGTTTAAACTAGCAACAACATTCACCCAGAGTAATTTTATGTCCAGCAGCTTCAAACGTCACCTGAGCTTGATTATCGGCAGTATATTGACTCTCGATGGCTTATGGTTACTGTCACTGGATAAAATTCATCTCGGCATTATTCTTCCGTTGATCATCGGTATTGGACTCATGCTCTATGCCCTGTTTTTTAACCGGATTCAAAGCTTTATTCAGCGCACGCAATTAAGACAGACTTTATGGCGCTGTGCATGGGCGGGATTTTTTCTCTGGCTCAGCACATTGGTGATATTTTTCAGTTATCTGCTATATAGCATTCAGCAGTCCAATACAGTTCAGCCCGCCTCTGCAGTCATTATACTGGGCAGTGGAATCGAAAAGGGTCATCCCTCTCCCACCTTAAAACAGCGATTAGATGTTGGTGCTGCCTATGCCAAACGTTACCCGGAAACCGTGCTGGTCGTGACTGGAGGTTTAGGATTTAAAGAACAAATTGCTGAAGCAACAGTGATGTCTGAATATCTGCAACAACAGCATCATATTGATCCATCACGTATTCTGTTAGAAGCTAAAAGTACCAGCACTGCAGAAAATCTGCGTAATGTGCAGCCTTTACTGGCACAGCAGCATATTTCCCTAAAGCAGCCAGTTGTCATTGTCACCAGTGACTTTCATATTTTACGTGCCAAAGCCATTGCTAAACATCAAGGTTATCAGCAGATATTTACCCTTAGCGCCCCAACACCGCTTTATATTCGCTATAACTCCTGGTTACGCGAATATTTTGCCTTTATCAGTGGCTGGCTGTTACAGGAATACTAAAATCAGTTCAAACGAATGCTACGGGGTAAAGGCAGTTTTTCATCTTTAAACAATTCAGGTTTTTGCAGGTAAATCTGATACAGATAATTTTTGATATCCAATAATAATTTTTCTGGTGCCACCAGCACATTTTGCCCTTCTGGTGTCAAATCCATCGATACACAGGTACTTTCCTGACGTAAAAAAGGAATGACTTTTTCAACAAAATCTTTAAGTGAAATATTCTCAACATGATAATTTGCCCAATTGTCTTTCACCAGCAATTTTGCCAGCCCTTTGCTTTGCCAAATAGCAAATGCACGCTGACCGGTAGGCGTTGCACATAATGCCCAACCATCATCATACAGGGCATGGACGTAACCTTGGCCTACAATCATTTCAACAAATTTTTTATAGATTTCTTGGGCATTATAAGTATTATTTTGGGTCTTAGACGCAGCCTTGCGTTGATATGGATTTCTCATGATTTTTCAATAGTTAAAATTATTATTAACTAAGGATTTTAGGAGAAAAATAGAATTTGATCAAGGAGAATATATGGTGGGCGCTGACGGGATCGAACCGCCGACATTCTGCTTGTAAGGCAGACGCTCTACCAACTGAGCTAAGCGCCCTGAAGAGTAAAATAACATCGTTATTTTTTATGACGCAAGACAAGCGAAGTGCGTAGTCTTGGTATTGATATCTTAAACTCAGGGATTTAAGACATTTTAAAAATGGCGCAGCGGACGGGACTCGAACCCGCGACCCCCGGCGTGACAGGCCGGTATTCTAACCAACTGAACTACCGCTGCATCACGATACTTATTTCTAAGTAAGTTATATCTGAAAAAGAAAATATCTTTAAAAGATATGGTGGGCGCTGACGGGATCGAACCGCCGACATTCTGCTTGTAAGGCAGACGCTCTACCAACTGAGCTAAGCGCCCTCAAAGGGTCTTGCATTTTCGATTCTAAGGATGGCGCAGCGGACGGGACTCGAACCCGCGACCCCCGGCGTGACAGGCCGGTATTCTAACCAACTGAACTACCGCTGCATCGCAAAAAATCTGGTGGGCGCTGACGGGATCGAACCGCCGACATTCTGCTTGTAAGGCAGACGCTCTACCAACTGAGCTAAGCGCCCTCAAAAGGTCTATCATGTAAATGGCGCAGCGGACGGGACTCGAACCCGCGACCCCCGGCGTGACAGGCCGGTATTCTAACCAACTGAACTACCGCTGCACTTACACAATGTCGCTATTGTGGCAAACGAATATTAAGAACTGAAGTGGCGCAGCGGACGGGACTCGAACCCGCGACCCCCGGCGTGACAGGCCGGTATTCTAACCAACTGAACTACCGCTGCACTAAAGTGTCTTAACGCTAAAGAGCTTGGTGGGCGCTGACGGGATCGAACCGCCGACATTCTGCTTGTAAGGCAGACGCTCTACCAACTGAGCTAAGCGCCCTTTAAACGTCTTCATCGTTTGATGAGGTGCATTATAGAGAATCCTGACAGACTGTCAAACGCTTTTCTGACTGTTTTTGGTTTTTTACGTTTGAGTGATTAAAAAATAGGTTGTTTGCTATAAAAACAAACAATTTCGATAACTTATTTACTATTTTCCGTAAAAACCCAAAAATCACCGAGTCATTTTTAAGCAAAATATTGCAATATTTTTTGAACTGCTGGCGAATACCGCCATTTTTTATCTGCTATATATTCAGCTGGGTATTAAGCTTTTAATACTTTATCACATTATTAATCGGCGATTGCCTGTGTACCATCCTTCAAATTCAAACGCTGTTCTGAAATAAACACCAAAGCATCCTCAGTGATCAGTTCGAATAATTCAATCACATCCTTATTACGCATCCGGATGCAGCCATGTGACAACGGAATCCCCATAGGCTCTGTATCGGGGGTGCCATGAATATAGATATAACGCTGAAAGGTATCACAGCCCTCACCCTGATTAAAATTTTCTTCCAGACCACTTAACCAAAGGATACGCGATAAAATCCAGTCACGTTCAGGATATTGTGCAGCCAATGCTGCATCATAGACTTCACCAGTTTGCTGCCGTGCTTTAAACACCGCATTTTTCGGAGCATTATGACCAAATTTAAGCGCCACTTTATGCCAGCCCCGAGGAGTCTTGCCGGAATTTTCCTGCTCGCCAATCCCGTTTTTGCCTGTAGAGATGACATAAGTCTTGTCATGTTTCGGTAAGATCAAACTTTGCTCAGCTAAGTCAATCCATATATCCGCCTGTTCTAAAGAATATGCCATAACAAAATCACTCACCATCTTTGATTGGTTCTGCTGAAGGTTCAGGACGTAGCCATAACCAGATGGCCACTGTCAGCATGGTCAGGTCAGTGAAGATTTTCACCAAAAGCGGTGCATTGGTAAATAACATGATGATTCCACTGATCATCATCATGATAGTGGCGAACCATTTTGCCTTGCGTGGTACGGTGCCATTTTCACGCCATGCCCTTAAGGTCGCCCCATATTTAGGATGATTCAGCAACCAGGCATCCATTTGCGGCCAGCCTTTCGAAGCCGACCAGGCAGCTAAAATCAGAAATACTGTTGTTGGCATACCCGGTAAAAGTGCCCCGATAAAGCCCAGGATGACAAAAATCATCACTAAACTTCGCCAAAACAACATTTTCATAGCACTACCCTATACAACTAATTGCGGTAGTATAAAGTGTTTTTGCATATTATCCGTTGTCATTCTGCACTTTTTAATTTATCGCCCGGGGTTGCTATGTTTGCTTTAAATCAAGTCTCTCATATTGAAGAACCCTGGCTGCAATTTAAAAATTTACTGGTTCGGCAACTGGCCTTTTGTGTATGCAGTCCAAATATTTTATCCCACATCCCGTCCGAAATGGTACTCAAGCATGCTTTTCAATTTCATGATGATGCCGTATGGCGTAGCCATTTTCAGAATTATCACTCCAGATTGCTTTATTTAGATCAGCATCCACAAGAATTAGAAAGCTTTTTACAGCAGCTGAAAAGTACACGTTTGGGTCTGCGTTTTGAAATGCTGGTCTGGTTCTGGTTGCTCGACCAAGACTATCATCCGTATCAGTTAATCGGTCATAGCATTCAGAAAATTGCAGGACCCAGAACTCTGGGTGAACTCGATTTTCTGTTATTGAATACCGAAACCCAAGCCATTGAACACTGGGAAGTGGCTTTAAAATATTATCTGGCAGAACGGGATTGTTCTTTGCCCTACTGGTATGGCTTAAACCGCAGCGATACTTTATTGCGAAAATTAAATCACTTTAGCCAAAAGCAGTTTCAGTTTGAGGATGCACTGGAACACAACATTGAGCAGCGTTTCGCAGTACTCAAAGGGCAACTTTATCTACCTATTGGAAGCACAACAAACAGCCTTCCCAACTGGGTCAATCGACAGCGACGTTTAGGCTGTTGGGGAAGCGATATTCCTCCGCAAAATGCTCAATTTTACCGCTTACAGCGACTCGAATGGATCTGTCCAGAGCAGCATATCAGTAGCGATACCGCACAGTGGTGGAGTAACGGCTTATATCTGCAAAAAGATCAAAATAATTTCTATATGTACCGCAATCCACCTTTACTCTCTCAAGCAATACATCGCCAATTTTATGAGAATTGTCTATTTTTATAACAAATGCTTACTTTTCTACCATCAAAAAACCCTATTGTTTAGACTGTGTATTAATTAACCTGAATTCACATCAAAATAATGAATGACTTGGAGATGATGATGAAAAAAATTCTTGCTGCTTCCCTCATTATTGCATTTGCTTTAACTGGCTGTAATACGTTTAAAGGTATGGGTAAAGATGTATCTAAAGCTGGAGAGGCTGTAACCGATACTGCAGAAAAAACTTCTGAGGAAATCCGCAAAAACTAGTTTGTCTTCAGCACACAGAACCCTATCCAAGATAGGGTTTTTTTATGCCAATTTTAGGGCAGTCATTCACATTCAAGGACATATTCGCCTATTATAGTGCAGACAAATTTATCGACTTATGAAAATCGCATGACCTCTTCCGCTACCCTTGATTTAAGCCTGCAACTGCTACGTCAGCCTTCTGTAACACCAATCGATCATAACTGCCAAAATATCATGGCGGAACGTCTGGAAAAAATCGGCTTCAATATTGAACCGATGCGTTTTGAAGACGTGGACAATCTGTGGGCACGTAAAGGTACTGAAGCACCTGTTTTATGTTTTGCAGGCCATACCGATGTGGTACCTACCGGGAGTTTAGATGCCTGGAATTCGGACCCTTTTGTACCGGAAATTCGCGATGGTAAACTGTATGGACGTGGCAGTGCCGACATGAAAACAGCACTGGCAGCGATGGTAGTGGCTTCAGAGCGTTTTGTGGCAAAACACCCAGACCATAAAGGTTCTATCGCATTTCTCATTACTTCCGATGAAGAAGGTCCATCCATTAACGGTACCGTGAAAGTTGTGGAAGCTTTAGAAGCCCGTAATGAAAAAATGACCTGGTGTTTGGTTGGTGAACCATCCAGTACCAAACAGTTGGGTGACGTGGTCAAAAATGGTCGTCGTGGTTCATTGAATGCTAAATTAACCGTGAAAGGTAAACAGGGACATGTGGCTTATCCTCACCTTGCCATCAACCCGATTCATACTGCCTCTAAAGCCCTGGCTGAACTGTGCGATACGGTGTGGGACAATGGCAATGAATATTTTCCTGCAACATCTTTCCAAATTTCCAATATCAATGCAGGTACCGGTACAACTAACGTGGTTCCGGGCAGTATGAATCTTTTATTTAACTTCCGTTATTCAACTGAAGTGACTGCTGAACAGTTAAAAGAACGTACCTTAGAAATTCTAGACCGTCATAATCTTGATTATGATATTGAATGGACATTATCTGGCTTGCCATTCCTTACCCCAGTAGGCGAATTGGTCAATGCTGCTAAAAATGCCATTCGTAATGTCACCGGTATTGAAACTGAACTTTCTACCAGTGGCGGTACTTCCGACGGTCGTTTTATTGCCCCTACAGGTGCACAGGTGCTGGAACTCGGTGTATTAAATGCCAGCATCCATCAAATTGACGAACATGTAAATGTTGCTGACCTGGAACCGCTTGCTGAAATTTACGAACAAATTCTAGAAGGCTTATTAGCTCGCTAAAACAGTAACCACATAAAATAAAAAAGGAACTGAACAGTTCCTTTTTTATTACCCACCTTTTATAAATGCTTCAACATTACAATCCTAAAGAAGACTGAATGTGTTCGAGATTAGGCACATAAAACACCTGATCTCCCATCCGTACATACTGGAATACATCAGGGTCTGTTGCCGTGCGTTCTTCATCTACCACTTCAGAAATACGCAGACGAATCGTTTTTGGCATCTCATTACACATCAGGGCAAAACGCTGACTGACATCATCGCCTTCAATGACCAATGCTACACCCGTTTTGCGCTCCGGATCATTCACAGCATACACTGGCAGCTTCAATTCATGCCATTCCACAAAAGGCACCTGTGTAGCGCTATCCAGCGCAGACAAGACAATGTTTTGCGGAAGAATCATCGCTTCCTTACCATAACAATCGATAATATAGGTATCGATAAATCCGGTAGATACCGTAATAAGGTGGTGTAACTCCTGTTGTGAAATTCGGTCAACAGCAGAGTTTGAAACACTATTTTGGCTCATTGAGTTATCCCTGACTGATTTCTAACAAACTTTCCACATTTTCCAGCAATTCCGCTTCCTGGAACGGTTTACCCATATAGTGCGTTACCCCAAGACTGAATGCACGTTCACGGTGCTTCTCGCCTGTTCTTGACGTAATCATGATAATAGGCAAGTTTTGATGCACGTCATGGTGACGAACCAGATTCGTGACTTCAAAACCGTCCATGCGCGGCATTTCAATATCCAGCAACATCAAGTCTGGTTTGACATTTTCCAGCTGCTCCATGGCATCAATACCATCTTTGGCCGTCACCACATCAAAGCCTTGACGTTCAAGTAAACGTGAGGTCACCTTACGTACTGTCACCGAGTCATCCACAATCATGATCAGGCGGCGTGTATTACTGTAACGCGAATGCTCACGTTGATCAGACACATGTTTAAGACGTTGGGTGTTCTGAATTTGTCGGGCAATATTCTGACCATCCAGAATCAGACAGACTTGACCATCACCTAGAATAGTCGCTCCGGCAACAGCGCCAACACTTGAGAATTGCTGACCGATCGGTTTCACCACAATTTGTGCACGCGAACCAATCAGCTGATCCACAAGTAGTGCAATAGTTTGACCACTATTGCCTTTAATCAGCAATACAGGTAAAGAATGGGCAACATTACTTAAACGTGGTAAAGGCTGATTGGACACAAATTCGGATAAATAACGCAGTTTGTAACTGGTGTTATCAATTTTAAAGAAGTCGTCTTTACTGTTGAAATATTTTTCCAGTGCTGATGGTGCAATACGTACAATACGGTCAATTTGTGCCAGTGAAATCGCAAACTGCTGGTCGCCTGATTTAACCATCAAGGCGTCACTCACCGCCACCGTAGTTGGTACGCGAATGGTAAAGGTGGTCCCTTTACCCAATTCAGAATCGATGGAAATATGCCCGCCCAGCGCCTTAATTTCGCTTTGCACCACGTCCAGACCTACACCGCGTCCGGAAATTTGGGTCACTTCTTTGGCAGTAGTAAATCCAGGATGGAAAATTAATTGCAGGATTTCCTGCTTATCCATGGATTGATCGGCTTTAATTAAACCCAAGCTGAGTGCTTTTTCTTTAATTTTTGTTTCATCAATCCCTTTACCGTCATCACTGAATGACACCAGTACATCTGTACCTTGACGGCTAATATTGAGAACAATTTTCCCGACTTCAGGCTTTTGTAACTCATGTCGTACGTGAGTGTCTTCCAGACCATGGTCAATCGCATTACGCAGCATGTGCTCGAACGGTGTAACCAGACGCTCTAGAATGTTACGGTCCAATTCACCTTCGGTGTTTTGCACCACCAGCTCGGCCGGACGGTTCAGGGTCGATGAGGTTTGACGCACAATCCGTTGTAACCGTGGCAATAAACGATCAAATGGTACCAGACGGGTACGCATCAGGCTTTCTTGAATCTCGGCTTGAATACGGGATTGTTGTAACAGTAAACCTTCCGTATCACGAATCTTTTCTGACAGGGTCGTCTTGAAATCGACCAAGTCAGATGCAGATTCCGCCAGCGATTTTGACAACTGGTTTAATGATGAATATTGGTCCATCTCCAGGGGATCAAAATCGGCATAACGTGAATTATCACCATGTTTGGCAATAATTTGAGACTCGAGCTCACCTTCCATTCGACGTAACTGGTCAGCCAGACGCTTGATCGCCAGTTCCATTTCGTTCAGGGTATTACTAAACTGTCCCAAGTCCATTTCAATACGTGAACGGTTAATCGCATTTTCACCAGACAAGTCGATCATTTTCTCGACCAGATCGGCAGAAATACGGATCATTTCATTGCTGTTGTCCTGTTGATTACTTGTATCCCACTCACCCATCATTGCTGGAGGTTCGGTACCATCACCCTGAACAAATTCAAAGACTTTAGCCGTAGACAGCGTATCGGATTCGGCCACGCGCTTAGGTAACTGCGCAATGACATCAACAAATTCAATCGACTCTAAACTTAATTTGACGCTGTCAAAATTACTGTAATCATGCTCGAAAATAGCCTGCTTTAACCATGCCAAAGTCGTTTGCAATAACAGGTCATAAACATTGGAGTTGAACTGATGCACCGCAAAGCGTTCGAAGGTGGTTTCCAGCTGGTAAGCAATTGCCCCTACTGGTTCATTTTCCACCATACGTGCGCCACCTTTCAAACTGTGGGCTGCACGCTGTAATTGAAGCAGCAAGCTACGGTCACTACGCTGCTCAAACCACTGTTTCAACAGGCTATCTGTAGACTCCAGAATTTCTTCTGCTTCTTCCCAGAAGGTTTCTTCTGCAATTAAACGGATACTGTCATCCGGCTCTTCAACATGGTCTGGACTTGCCAAGGCAACTTCAGCAGCTATTTCAGGTTCAATTTCTGTTTCTACTGTCGTTGCAGTTTCAAGTTCTTCAATTTCAGCTGCAACTTCAGGTTCAGCCTGAACTTCGACTTCCGCAACTGCGGTGCTTACAGCCACACTACCTTGAGCGATCGCCTGAATATTACGCAAAATTTCAATCGATTCAGCACCTGAATAATCAATCTGCTCATCGCGAATGACTTGAATACGGTCTGATACATCATCTTGTACTAAGCGAATAATACTGATGAGTTGTGGATTGACCTCAATTTGATGACGGATCACGCGTTCATAAATGCTTTCCAATTCATGCGCAATTAAGCCAATATGAGTCGCCTGAATCATATTGGCACCCCCTTTAAGGGTATGCAAATAACGCATTAAATTATTCAGTGCTGCAGTATCGGACGGATCTTTCGACCAGGTATTCAAGTCTTGATCGATCCCGCCCAGTAATTCTTCTGCTTCTTCCAGGAAGATATCCAACAAATCTTCATCAAAATCACGATTTGCATCAGCAGCATGCATGTGTTCGCGGTCTGAACCAATTTTTTGTGAAATCTGTGCCAGATCTACAATACCTGAAGCAGCAGCTGGTGAGGCTTCAGCTTGAGTTTCAGGATTCGGTTCCTGAACTTCGAACTGTTCAAGATCCTGCTGAACAAAGGCTGCCAGATCATTCAGAACTTTCTGGATATCTTCCGTTAAAATAACGCGCTGACCTGCCGCCAGTGTATCAAACAGATGAATGAACTCTTGATGTGCCTGCCCAAACAGATCATATGCATAGTCGATATTGAGCAGTTCCGGTTTTAATACCAGAGCTTCATAGCCAGACTTCAATTCATGGGTAAATTGATAGATGCCCATCGCAGCACGATTATCAGTATTGTCCAATAATTGCTGTGCCTGCTGGCTTAAGGCCTGAATGTATTCCGGATATTCTACTTTGGCACGTTTTTCAAATTCGAATTCGGCATCCAGAAGTAAATCAATATTCAATTCGACCAGTTTGGACACCAGACCTTGCGGATTAACGTCCTCATCCACTTCTGCAGAACTGAAACCATAGTCGTCCCATGCCGAATTAAAGGTGGCATATATCGCATCAAGTTTCTGAGTCTGACCCTGTCTTAAAGTATGTAAATAATCACGGACAAATTCAGCATATTGAATTAGCAACGCAGTCTGGCTGGAGGTAGAGACAATTTCTTCTTGTAAAAGTGTTTTAAATAAGTTTTCAACCTTGGTACTGGCTGCAAAAATCTGATCAATATGTGCCATAGAAGAGCTGCCACGCAAGGTATGCAAGGCACGGATCAGGCCATTATAATCCTGATATTGTTCCTGTTCATTTTTCAGGAACTGGTCAATCGTGAGCAGATGTTCTTCTGCTTCTTCAATAAAGATCGCGACCGTTTCTTCAATATCATTGTTGTCGTCTGCTGCGACTGACGCTGCTGTAGCAGTAGTTTCGATTGCCATTTCAGGCGCTGCTTCACTAAATGATTGATCCTGCAATTCCAGACCAGTAAGACTATTGACACTGGTCAGTGTGCTAGACAGTTCAAGCAATTCTTCTAGTGCAGGTTCTAAACTGACCTGCTGCTGAATTTGCTGCCCCAATAATACTAAAGGTCTTAAGTCGATATCAGCATTTTGAACAGTTTTAAAAATTGGGTATAACTTGTATTGATAAATATTAAATACAGTTTGGGCAAATCGTTGAACTGTGCTGTCCAAAGGTACTGTGCCGGAAATAACCCGATTTAAAGTATCTTCAACCGCCCATGCCAACTCACCCGCAGATTTTGCTCCAACCATACGGCCAGAACCTTTAAGGGTATGAAAATGACGGCGAATGGTCGTTAAAGTTTCTTGGTCATTCGGATTTTCCAACCAAGTTGTAAATAAAGTACTTAATTCAACGAAGATTTCTTCTATTTCTTCAACAAAAATTTCTAGAATTTCTGCATCTTGATCAAGATAACTATCTTCAGGAAGCGTAGTCGTTTCAACTAAATTTTTTAATATTTCTTTCATAGCTTAGGCTTCTTACGTTTATCTGCCACCAAGAAGGTTGCTCAAACTTAATTGTCACCATCACGCGAGACCTAACTTTGAAGTTAAGTTCATCTTGTCGATGCTTGATCTGTGTCTTATAGATATCCCCTGCCCAAAAGCAGGGAATATCACTGCAACGCTTTTTAATTAACTTAGTCAGGTAATTTAAAGTCGGTTACAGATTCACGTAATGATTCGGCCATATTTGCCAGTTCCGATACCGAACGTGCTGTATCGAAGGTTGCTGTTGTGGTTTGCGAGGTAATTTCTTGTACGACATTCATCGTTGTCGCAATGTGACCAGCAGAAGCAGACTGAAGTTTTGCAGCATCCGAAATGTTGGCAATCAATCGCGCCAGGTTGGTCGATACGTTTTGAATTTCATCCAGTGCCACACCGGCATCTTTGGTTAAGCTTGCACCACGAACAACCTCGGAAGTGGTTTGCTCCATCGAAATTACGGCTTCGTTGGTATCTGTCTGAATGGTTTTTACCAAGCCTTCAATCTGTTTGGTTGCAGAGGCTGAACGTTCCGCAAGACGCTGTACCTCATCGGCTACCACGGCGAAACCACGACCAGCCTCACCCGCCATAGATGCCTGAATTGCAGCGTTCAATGCCAGAATGTTGGTTTGGTCGGCAATATCGTTAATCAGGGCAACGATGTTACCAATTTCCTGAGAAGATTCACCCAGACGTTTAATACGTTTAGATGTTTCCTGGATCTGCTCACGGATGGTGTCCATACCTTCAATAGAACGGTTTACAACCTCTGCACCATTGGCAGCAATTTGTACCGAACGCTCCGCAACCACTGCAGATTCTTCCGCGTTTGCAGATACCTGGTCAATAGACATCGCCATTTCGTTAATCGCGGCAGATGCACCGGCAATCTCTTGTGCCTGGTGTTCAGATGCTTCAGCAAGCTGGTGGGTAATGCCTTGGGTATTCGCTGTATATTGCGCAACTTCTTGAGACGTTTCAGTAATACGTGATACCAGGTCACGTAACTGGTCAATCGCGAAGTTAATGGAGTCGGCAATTGCTCCGGTAAAATCTTCCGATACCGTTGCATATGAACGCAAGTCACCATCCGCCAAGTCGGCAATTTCATCCAGTAAACGTAAAATCGCATTCTGGTTACGGTCATATTCTTCTTGCAGGTTTGCCACGCGCTGTTTATCTGACTGGCCACGTAATGCAAGCAACTTGAATACAGAAAACAGGAAAGCAACCAGACACAGGATTAAAAGCAAGGCAGGAAGCGCAATAGCCAAGCTCGAACCACCAGATAGCTTATTCAGGTTGGCTAACAATTCATCCGACTGGGCAAAAATTGCAGCAGAAGCTTGACGTACTTTTACAATTTGCGCCGAGTTTGAAAGAATTGTTGCAGAAGCTGATTTTAGTACATCATCATATTCGCTTTTAATGCCTGTCAGTGATTCACGCAATGCCGGATCATCAATACGTTCTACACCCAGTTCTGCACTACCATTGAGCTGGGCATTGAGGTAAGAACCGAAAGTTTCAGTATCGGCACTGAAGTCATCCGCAGATTCACGCGAGTTATCGTTACCTGTGAGTACCGAACTGATCGAACGCAAAATACGTTCCGCAATGAATACCTGGTTTTTGGCAATAACCACCTGGTTAGACGGCATGTTTTGACGCGCCATTTGGTCAACCATCAGGTTATATTCTGCCTGAATTCCCGGAATCGACTCACCAATTGCAATATTGGTATCGTACAGCTTGTTAATCATTTTCTGTTGAGACGAAATTAAATCAATCCCTTCTGATAGCGATTTCCACTGCTTTTCCACCTCAACCAATGCAGCTGTATGTGGATGAATATCTTTAACCGTTTCCAGGTTTTCAGCAAATTCTTTTTGCGATTTAATTAATTTATCAATCGACTCTTTGGTTCCTGAAGCAGTTGCATCAGTTGCCTGACGTGAAATGGTTTGTGACAATAGACGCAAATCACCCACACTACGTGTCAATTCATTATTACGCGGTACACTATAGAATAAGTACAATAACAGGAAGAGTGCTACGACCAGAGAAAATGCTGCCCCCAAAATTAATGGTTTGGACTTTTCACTGTCACCAAATACACGTGATAATTGCTCTGTTTGTGATTGAATCTTTGCGACTAAAGCATTCCCGCCATTATGGCTGGTGCCTTCACCTGTATTTTTCTTTTTAAGTTTAAAGCCCATCCAGCTTCTCCCCGAGTTGCGCTATCATTCTTTAGCTTGCGACTATTAATTTATAAATTTTATAGAGGCATTCATGTATTTTGGGTTTTGCAATAAACGACTAAATAAGAAAACATGCCAGTGCTGATTATGCTGATAAAAATAACCCTGACAATATTCTTGTAAATTGCTATCTAATTCACTGTTTTTAGAAAAGAAACTCTTCTTATTAAAGTGTTGAATCCCCAAAACCTGATCTACCACCAAACCGACATAATGGTCATTATGACTAATACACAATACTTTTTGAGTCGGTGAAAACTGACTTCGATGTCCTGAAATATAATGCGCCAAATCAGCGACGGAAAGTAAACGTCCCCGAATATTGGCCAGTCCCATCACCCATGACTGAGTATTTGGAACCGGAGTATATTTTGGTGGATATATCACTTCAGATACTTCACCCAAAGGGGCAACAAAATATTGCCCCATCATCTCAAAAGCAATGCCTGACCATCGGTTTACTTCATTTTCAGTTGTAACGTAGTTTTTGTTACCACGTTTAGCAATCCGAAGTAATTCGATAAATCCATTTGCTGCCATAGAGCTTATCCTGCATTGAGGTGTTGTTTAATCACATCAATTAATTGGTTTTCGTCTACAGGCTTGGTCAAATAATCACTTGCCCCCTGACGTTTCCCCCAAACGCGGTCAGTGGCTTGGTCCTTGGTACTGACAATCACAATCGGAATGTGTTTAGTAGTAGCACCACGGGCAATCTGACGTGTTGCCTGAAAACCGTTTACACCAGGCATGACCACATCCATGAGCACTAGATCTGGCAATTCTGCTTGTGCCATTGTGACACCATCAGCACCATTTGCTGCTTCAATCACCTCAAAGCCATGCTTGGTTAAAATCTCTCTAAAACGAAATGTTTCCGTAGGTGAATCATCAACGATAAGGATACGTGACATGCTTTTCCCCAATAAAAATAAACTTATGCTGTTACGTGATTGCGGATTGCGTTTAACAATTCATCTTTACTAAAGGGTTTAGTTAAATACTCATCCGAACCAACAACACGACCTTTTGCCTGGTCAAATAAACCATCTTTACTTGACAGCATAATGACTGGAATATTTTGATAATTCTGCGAATTTTTAATTAATGCACAAGTTTGATAACCGTCTAAACGTGGCATCATAATATCTACAAAAACAATATCCGGATTTGCTTCAGCAATTTTTGCCAAAGCCTCAAACCCGTCTACTGCGGTCACGACTTCACAACCTTCACGTTGGAGTAATGTTTCTGCTGTACGACGAATGGTTTTTGAATCATCAATCACCATCACTTTTAGATTTTGGAATTTTTCGTCCATTTAATGATCCTTCCCATTTTTAGAATGTACAAACAATTTTAGTCAAAAATTTTATTACAAGTTACAAACATTTTTAACATATCTTTACTTGCCTTTTCAATGAACATTTTCCGCACGAAGACTCACTTTAGTCTATTTTCAATAACGACTTCACACTTTCCATCGACCAATGATTTTTTTTTGACAGACAGAGGTTTTTTATTACTTATTTTGAGTCTAATATAGCTCATTTATTACTTTTAAAATAAGTAATTTAGTCAACTTTTATTCGGGGGTTACAATGCAAAGTCAGTTTAAATACAAACTTGCTTTCATTGCACAAAAAAAAATGAACTTTAGATTCATTTTTCTTTCTTTTCTGGTTTTGCAATCGGCATTCGCATATGCTGAAAATCCGCCACCTAAAGCCACCTGGTATCGCTATTATGACAGTAAGGGTATAGCCAATATTAGCACCAATGTCACCCCCAATCATATTCGCTATGGCTACGAAGCTTTGGACCAGAACATGCAGGTCATCCGGCGTAATCGTGCCTATAATACTGAAGCCGATATTAAACAGGCACCGCAACGTGCAGCCCACGCCAGACAGCAGGCAGCGGACTTAAAACTAAAAAAGGCTTATGGTAATAGTCAAGTTGCATTCGCAAAACGTAATGACGCATTAACCGGCATCAAA
The DNA here is from genome assembly GCF_013420295.1 of Acinetobacter sp. YH01018. Classification (NCBI taxonomy): domain Bacteria; kingdom Pseudomonadati; phylum Pseudomonadota; class Gammaproteobacteria; order Moraxellales; family Moraxellaceae; genus Acinetobacter; species Acinetobacter sp. YH01018. The sequence continues at coordinate 34,197 of NZ_VOYL01000012.1, read as the reverse complement.
AAGCAAATTGCCTTTCAGCAAGACCAGTTAAAGCAATTACAAACTGACCGTATTTATTTTAAGCGTCAACAGATTGAACATTTACGTAAAGCTGAAGACATTCCAGCCAGCTTGAAAAATACAATCGAGAATAATCAAAAGAATATTGAAGCAAAAAAAGCAACGATTCAATCATTACAAATTAACTATCGAAATACTCAAGCAAAATACGACAATATTATCGCTCGCTTAAAAGCGCTTGAATAAATTGTATTTAGGCTATGAAGCACTTAATTTAAGTCACAATAAATAAAAAGGATGAAGCTACATGCTATCTGGACAGCATATGAAAAAATCTAAATTAAGTGACCATAAGCAATATTTAACCGGCAGCGTTCTGTGTTTAATTTTATTTCTAACAGCTTGCAAAAAAAATGAAATAGAAAAACCTGTAGAAACCACAACAAAAATTGAATTAATTGAAAAAGATCTAGTTTCCGTGAAGAATGGCACTTCTGTCGCAAAAAGTGCTTTTACCGGCACGCTTCGTGCAGTCAATCAAAGTAGCATACAGGCTCAGGTCACTGCCACTGCAACTCAGGTCTATGTCCAGGTCGGACAGTCAGTCGCTAAGGGACAGGTCTTGGTTCGCCTGAATAATCAAGATAATGCTGCACGTTTAGCGCAAGCTCAGGCCAATTTGTCAGCAGCACAAGCGCAGGCCAATCTGGCTAAAAATATGATGCAGCGCAAACAACGCTTATTAGATCAAGGTTTTATCTCCAAAGTTGAATATGAACAGGCTGCTGTCGACTATCAGGCGCAACTGGAAAATGTGCATGCGCAACAGGCCAGTGTCAATATTGCCCAAAAAGCCGAGCGTGAAGGGACTATTTATAGCCCCATTTCCGGAGTGATTACACAGCGCCAAGTCGATACTGGTCAAACCGTTGCTGCTGGCCAGACCCTGTTTGAAATCGTGGATCCGAGTCAGCTGGAAATTCAGGCCAAATTGCCAAGTGACATGCAAGCCGCTTTAAAAGTGGGACAACGTATTGAATACACCATTCAAGGTAATCCAGCTCAACTGACTGCTGTTTTAACACGCATCTCCCCGATTGCCGATCCTGCCAGTCGCCAGATTGAATTCTTTGCCCGACCGAACGAAACCATTAACTCACTGAGTATTGGTTCTTTCGTGGAAGGCAACATTCTTGCTTCAACTCAAGTTTCAGGTCAGCTCATTCCGCTCGATGTGATCCAGAATATCAAAGATAAACCCTATGTCTGGGTGATCCGCCAAAACAAAATTGAAAAGGTCAACCTGGTGATTCTGGAACAGCGCTATCGGGACAATTTGGCTGTCGTGCAAGGACTGCAAAACGCCGACCAGATTAGCCGTATTAAATTTAATGACCAGGACATTCATCAAGCGGTCGTCATCAATAAATAATAAAAAATAAGTACAGGATTGTTCTTATGTGGTTTACCCGAATTAGCGTTAAATATCCTGTTTTCACCATCATGATGATGTTGTGTTTACTGGTACTGGGGCTGGCATCTTGGCAACGCATGGGCATAGAAGAATTTCCCGATGTCGATTTTCCATTTGTTGTGGTCTATACCTCCTATCCGGGTGCCTCCCCTGAAACCATTGAATCTGAAATTACCAAAAAAATGGAAGACCAGATCAATACCATTTCAGGTTTAAAACAGATTATTTCCCAGTCTAGTGAAGGGCTGTCGACCATTATTGTCGAATTTAATCTGGATATGTCTTCTGCAGTGGCCGCCCAGGATATTCGCGATAAGATTGCTCCAGTTACCGCCCAGTTTCGAGATGAAATTCAGGATCCTGTTGTTGAACGTTATGACCCTACTGCCAATGCGGTGATGTCGATTGTGTTTGAATCGGAGACCATGCCGTTACGCGACTTGAGTTCCTATTTAAGTCAGCAGATTGTCCCGCAACTTCGAACCATGCCGGGCGTGGGTACAGTCAATTTACTGGGCGATGCACAACGCCAGATTCGTATTGAAGTCGATCCGCAAAAACTGCAAAGCTTTGGTATTGGTGTAGATAAAGTCATCAATACCTTGAAAGGTGAAAATATTGAAGTTCCGGGAGGCACCTTAAAACAGCCGACGTCTGAACTGGTGGTGGAAATCAAATCCAAAGTGATTCACCCGCAATCGTTTGGTGACCTGATTATTGCCAATAAAAATGGTACTCCTATTTTTCTAAAACAGGTGGCAAGCATTGAAGATGGTCAAGCCAATCTGGAATCAAGTGCTTATTTAAATGGTAAAGCTGCGGTCGCGATTGATATTCTGCGCAATTCGGATTCCAATGTAATTGATGTGGTCAATGCCAGCTATAAAGCCCTAGCAAAAATCGAGCAACAGCTACCCGAGGGTACTGTGGCTAAAGTTGCCGTCGATAGCTCCAAAGGCATTCGTGGCAGTATTAAAGATGTGGCACGGACCATTATTGAAGGTGCGGTTCTCGCTGTTCTGATTGTTTTACTGTTCTTGGGTTCTTTTCGCTCTACTGCCATTACCGGGCTGACCTTACCTATTTCCCTGTTGGGGACATTAACCTTTATTTGGGCTTTCGGCTTCACTATTAACATGATGACCTTACTGGCATTATCTCTCAGTATTGGCCTGTTGATTGATGATGCAATTGTAGTGCGGGAAAATATTGTCCGTCATGCCGATATGGGCAAAGATGCAGTAACGGCAGCACTCGATGGCACCAAAGAAATTGGACTTGCAGTTTTAGCCACTACAATGACCATTGTTGCGGTATTTTTACCAGTTGCATTTATGGGCGGTATTATCGGTAAATTCTTCTATCAATTTGGAGTAACGGTCAGCGCTGCCGTACTGATTTCAATGTTTATCAGTTTTACCCTCGATCCCATGCTTTCTGCACACTGGGCTGAAAAACATAATCCAAACAAGAAACCCAGCAGAATAAAGCGCTTCTTTAACTGGATATCCAACAGGCTTGATCATTTAAGCCATTACTATGAAAAACTGTTAAAACTGGCACTACACTTCCGTATTTTAACCCTGATAGTGGCCGCAGCTTCACTTTTTGGTGCATTGGGTTTATCTAAATTGATTGGTACGGAATTTGTTCCTGTTCCAGATAAAAACGAAATTCGAATTAAATTTGAAACGCCTGTAGATGCCTCACTCGAATATTCACAAGCCAAGTTGTTGCAAGTGGAGAATATTCTGCGCCAGCATCTAGATGTACGTAATACCTACAGCATTATCAATGGGGTAACGGATCGTGGTAAAAACCATGTCAGCATACGCGTCAAGGTCACTCCTCGTCTGGAGCGTGATAAGACCCTGACCCAACTGAATAATGAGTTTCGCCAGCGCTTGCAAAGCGTAGCGGGTATTACCATTACCTCGGTGGCTTCGGCAGATGAAACAGTTTCGGGAGGGCAAAAACCGATCCTGATTTCCATTAAAGGCACCGACCTGAACGAACTGCAAAAAATCTCCGATCGCTTTCTGGCAGAAATTTCCAAAGTCGAAGGTATCGTCGATCTTGAAAGTTCACTTAAAGAGCCCAAACCAACCCTGGCTGTAGATATCAATCGTGTCCTTGCCAGTGATTTAGGTCTTTCTGTCAATCAAATCGCCAGTGTCATTCGTCCCTTAATTGCAGGCGACAACGTTACCACTTGGCAAGATGAAAAAGGCGAAATCTATGATGTTAATCTTCGCCTGACTGAAAACAGACGCACCTTACCGAGCGATATTGAAAATCTTTATCTGAATTCACAAAAAACCGATGCTTCTGGCCAGCCTATTTTAGTGCCTCTAGCCAGTGTGGCAAACTTCGAAGAAAGTTTGGGGGCATCGCAAATTACCCGCCGTGATTTGGCCCGCGAAGTCCTGATAGAAGCCAATACAGCAGGCCGCCCTGCAGGGGATATCGGTCAAGACATTAAAAAAATTCAAGATAACTTTGATTTACCACCCGGTTATAGCTTTGCCACGCAAGGTGCAAATAAAGACATGGCCGAATCGGCAGGTTATGCCTTAACCGCCATTACCCTTTCCATTGTGTTCATCTATATTGTACTGGGTTCACAATTTAACAGCTTCATTCATCCTGCTGCGATTATGGCTTCCCTTCCCCTCTCGCTGATTGGGGTGTTTCTGGCTTTATTCCTGTTTAATTCCACCATGAACCTGTTTTCCATTATTGGCATTATCATGCTGATGGGATTAGTGACCAAAAATGCCATCCTGTTAATTGACTTCATCAAAAAAGCCATGGATCGTGGGGTTGATCGTTATGATGCCATTATAGAAGCGGGTAAAACCCGTCTACGCCCTATTTTAATGACCACCAGTGCCATGGTGATGGGGATGATTCCTCTTGCATTGGGTCTGGGTGAAGGTGGCGAACAAAGTGCACCCATGGCCCATGCCGTGATTGGGGGCGTAATCACCTCCACCCTATTGACTCTGGTTGTGGTTCCTGTGATCTTCACCTACCTGGATGACTTGAAGAATTTTATGACGCGCCAAATCCGAAAAATCATGGCATAATAAACCCACTTGACATGAGGTGACATTCTGAAATGTTCACCTCATTTTTTATCGTATAATCTTATGCTTTAACGCTTAATTATTAGGACAGTTTCCATGCGCGCGAGTCGCTTTTTATTTGCTACGTTAAGAGAAACCCCAAATGATGCTGAAGTGATTTCACATCAGCTCATGTTACGTGCGGGGATGATTCGTAAATTGGCTTCGGGTTTATACACTTGGTTGCCGATGGGCGTACGCGTGCTAAATAAAGTTGAAGCGATTGTCCGTGAAGAAATGAACCGTGCAGGAGCGCTGGAAGTATTCATGCCAGTAACCCAGCCTTCAAGCCTTTGGGAAGAATCCGGCCGCTTTGTGCAATATGGTCCAGAGTTATTACGTTTTAAAGACCGTCATAATAACGATTTTGTGCTTGGTCCTACACACGAAGAAGTGATCACCGATCTTGCACGAAATGAATTGAAAAGCTACAAACAGCTGCCAGTCAATTTCTATCAGGTACAAACCAAATTCCGTGATGAAGTCCGTCCACGTTTTGGTGTGATGCGTTCACGTGAATTTATCATGAAAGATGCTTATTCTTTCCATATCGATCAAACTTCACTACAAGAAACCTATGACGTGATGTATGACACGTACTGCCGTATCTTTAGCCGTTTGGGCTTAGACTTCCGTCCAGTACAGGCCGATACTGGCTCAATTGGCGGTTCAGGTTCACATGAATTCCACGTTTTGGCATCAAGTGGCGAAGATGATATCGCCTTCTCTACCGAATCTGATTATGCTGCCAACGTTGAAATGGCTGAAGCAATTCTTGTCGGTGAGCGTGCGGCCGCAACTCAGGAATTAAAACTGGTCGATACACCAGCTCAAAAAACCATTGCCGATGTATCTGCTTTCTTAGGTACTGATGCTGCACAATCTGTAAAAGCATTGCTCGTACAAGGTGTTGCAACTGAAGAAGGTAAAGAAGCACCTGTTGTTGCTTTATTCCTTCGTGGTGACCATGAACTGAATGAAATTAAGGCTGAAAAGCATCCGTTAATTGCCGCACCTTTAACATTCGCAACTGAAGCTCAAATTCAAGCCCTTGGTTTAACCACTGGCTTCATTGGGCCACAAGGTCTAGTTGAAAAAGGCATTACTGTGATTGTTGACCGTGCAGCATCTGTACTTTCTGATTTTGTTGCCGGTGCCAATGAAGCCGAAAAACATGCAACAGGTGTCAACTGGGAACGTGATGCAACATTTACTGAGGTTTATGACTTACGTAATGTGGTTGAAGGTGACCCATCTCCAGATGGTAAAGGGACACTGCAAATTAAGCGTGGTATTGAAGTCGGTCACATCTTCCAGCTGGGCCAAAAATACTCTGAAGCTTTAGGCTGCAAAGTGCTTGGTAAAGACGGCAAACCGACGATTGTAACCATGGGTTGCTACGGTATTGGTGTAACGCGTGTGGTAGCCTCTGCCATTGAACAGAACTTCGATGACAAAGGGATTATCTGGCCTTCTGCAATTGCACCGTTTGAAGTTGCGATTGTTCCAATGAATGCACATAAATCACCACGTACTTTGGAAGCTGCTGAAGCACTTTATGCAGAACTGCAAGCTGCGGGTTATGATGTGATTTTGGATGACCGTGACGAGCGTCCAGGGGTGAAATTCTCTGACCTTGAAATTACCGGGATTCCACACCGTATTGTAATTGGGGAGAAAGGTTTGGATGCAGGGACTTTTGAATATAAAGGTCGCCGTGATGCTGAATCTGTCAATATTTCAAAAGAAGAATTACTCGCTAAAATTGCAAAGTAGTTGTTCTTAAAATAAAAAATCCCGCTAAGTGCGGGATTTTTTATTTCCTCATTAGCAGAATTTCAGCCCACCAAAGCAGTTAGACTTAAAGTTCTGTCCTTGCAAGGTTAAGTTCTGTAATGGAAAATCAATAAGTGTTGGATTTTTAATTTCACCCACAGATAATCCGGTACCTGCAACACATCCAAACAGTAAATCGCCACATGCACGCGGCTTAGAGGTTAAGTCGTGATTAATTCCTGCAATCGTTTGTTTAAGCACTTCATCGGTAATTTTTACATTGGTTGTTGGACTGATACTCCCTAAATCCACTTCATCTTCAATTGCTAACCACCACCCTCGATTTGCAGCAACCGATGCACCCGGCCACAATATTTGCTGGGTCTGTAGTGATAACGAACTTGCATTATTTAGATACAAAGAATGAATCAAACCTAAATTTTGATTTACTGTAATATCAGTCTTTAAACCAGTTAAATAACCATCGATTTGTTTATTCAAAGTAAGATTTAAACCTAATGCTGAAATCTGTGCAGCTAAAGGTCCAGAAAAATCTATTTGATTTACTGTTCCTGTTCCTTTTAGGACAGCCTCTGTCATACGTGTTCCAGATACGATCGTCGATGGAATGGTAAAAGGTGCAGTTGTTGAAGATAAGTTAAATGAATAATCATTTGACTTGTAATGCAATTCTAAAGGAATACCAACCAATGTTCCCGTTACAGCACCTTCGATATATTGACCCGTTGCTGCATAATCCATAATTCGAGGGTCTGTAATTGCCACCCCAGAAGAGGCCTTGGTTTTCATATAACCACTAAAGGAGTTAATACCATTAGGCGTACTACTGTTTTCTGTTCCTATTGTCATTAAGCCAGCAATTTTTTCAGCACTTAAACGAAAGCCAAGAACCTCACGAGTAGAAGCAGATTTTGGATTTTTAATAGCAAACTCAACAAATGGATTGGTAATAAGGGCTGAGCTTGCCGCACGATCATCAGAAGTATAGTTTGCGCCTTGCAAACCACTTAAAGAAATATTATCAATATCAATATCACATTTGCCAATACCATTCACCCCACCACAACCTAATTGCAGCTTTTTAATATTGGCGTTGATTTCCATTTCAGCTTCTAGGCCCAATTTATAAAATCCCAGATTCGTCTGGTCTACATTTTGTCCTTTAGCATCAATAACGTTATAACCCGCGTTATATTCCATAGACAATAATGCTTGACCACTTACATCAGATAATGAATCATCATCCATAGCAACCATTGCATGACTTAAACTTGGTATTGCAATAGATGAAGTAATCAAACTTGCCAATAATAATTTTTTCATAAAATTCTATCCCTATTCTTTTATTTATTCTCAAACAGGTTAACGTGGAGTAATACCTAAATTACTTCTAATACTTCCCCCTGTAATTGCAATATCTGCCATTTTCTGCATTTGATTCGGCATGGTAGACATCGATAATTCGGTTCTGAATACCTGATTCAAAGATTTGGCCGGATTAATATCCACTTTATTATCAAATACCACAGTATCTTTTTGCATCTTGACTTGTGATTCAAGCGCTAGGACACCTTGCAATTTATTCAAATTAATACTTGAAGTTTTCACAACCGTGTTATTCGCATCAACATCTTCGTTAATCAAACTAAAGTAGCTTCCCAAAATATTGGGGTTCAATTTATCTGTGTCTGATAATGCATTAAATTCAAAGTTAGCACGGAAAGATAAGAAGTTATTTTCTGCATTATCATTCATACCGGGAATAATAAACAAATCACCTTTACCATCCAGTTTAAAGGCAATGGAAGTCAGCACATCATCTTTGCGGGCGAAATTATCAACAGGAACGACACTGCCACATTTAACAGAACCACTGGTACAGTTATAGAGCGAACCAGGTAATTGACCAATCGCCATTTCTGCACTTGCAGCGACAAGCAAATCATCGGCGCTAATGTAGATTCCTTGCTCTTCGTAACCAATCACGCCTTTGGCTTTGACAAATGCATCAATATTACGTAAACCGGCATAGTAATTTACTTCTTCATTGTGCAGCCCTTTTTTTCCATCTATTAAAATTAATGATGTAGTACTCGCTGCACCCGTTTTTGTGTCAATTCCATAACCATCGGTAGTTGCCATTACATTGTAGGCAATTCCTTTTTTAGTCCCACCATCCACTTTTGATGTATATTCTGTGCCTGCAAGCGCAATATTCGCATTCAGATTATAAACAGGGATACCAATTCCCCAGCTACTGGTATCATTGGTAATTTCAGCTAAAGAGTTATCCGCAATAAACCGTGCTTTACGTGCAATCGATTGAAAATCCATACTACGTATAGCGATTAATGCAAAGTCATTACCTTTTTCAAGCGATGATAATTGCTGCGTCTGAACTAAATTGCTCACCCCTAAAGTCTTTTTAATTTTATCGTTAATTAAAAAATCTAAACTTTTTGCTTGTATTGCATTAATATAAATGTCACCAAAATCAATATAGGCATTTTTGGTATTTAAATCTGTTTTAGAACTCGAATTACGAACAGTTAAAGGTGATAAATTGGAAAATTCAATGGCATAACTTCCATTACCTGTATGACCAATCTCAAGGGTTGTTGGGGGCTGATTCGTACCTAAAAGTGCATTCCCTTCACGGGTAAAATCGGCAGAAATACCAAAATGCAGCCCGCCTAGCCCTACCGCATCATAACCTGTTAATGTCGCTGTTGAAGTACGGCCAAAATCTGTAATCCCACTTTGATTGGCATTTAAGAAAATTGTGGCATTGGTTACCGCGCCCGATGCCCCCATACGAATTAAATTTCGTTGCTGATTCGGATCACTGCCATAACGCAGGTCAATATTTACCCCTGGATTGGTTGCCTTGGTTCTTGATGAATGTACGGTATCACGACCAGGCAGTGAATTTGCACTGGCGACAGGATCGCTGTCATCTACTCGTCCCAACATTACAACATGATCCGTCACACCATTACGACTCTTTGTAGTCAGAACAATCCCTTCATCCATGTAACTGCTTGATGTTCTTTCTTGATAAGAGTTCAGATACATATAGCCATCACCAGAAAAATTGAAGTTAAAATCTTTCAAAGTGAGCTTTTGCCCGTTTAAACCATGACTGATACTGGCATTTTGCAATTGAAAATTAAGGTGTGCCGTTTCATCTCGATTAAATAATCCTGCTTGCGTTTGAAGAAGTAAACGAAGTGGTGAACTGGTTTTGATATCGAGAGAACCCAAACTTTGTTCAGGAGTCTGACATTTAGTTGCATCAGTACACAGTAACATGAGGTTGTTAACAGCTAATTCAAATGGAGAAATATTGGCTTCTATGCGAATCCCCGCCCCTCGATCAGTTGCCCCCACATCAAAGTCAAGCGTAGAAATAATCGATTGATTATTGACACCTGACAGGGTCACATCTTTCAGCCCCATCTTCATGGTATCAGGACGTAGTAATGAATCGTTGGCATTGCTTTTTGAAGAAGAATCAACCCAATTGACAGCATTTATAGTTGCCTTGGAGATCTCATGTGTAATGCTGATACCATCTTGCCCGGTTACTGAGCCAAGATAATCATCGGAAAGTTGCTCAAATGCATGGCTTTGTTGTGCAATCAAAATGCTTGCCGTAAGTATTTTTAACTTTGTTATTTTTTTCATTCTTATATCCCTATCTGGCTTTATTCAATTAACAGCGCGCAGTTCCTGCACCTGTACAGTTAAAACTGAATATTTTTAAATTGCCTGACATATGCAAATTGCCATGCATATTTAAGCCCATAAAGCCTTTTTCTGTATTTTTATCAAACGTCGGCACATCTAAGCCTGCAACTGTTGTTCCATCAGATTTTTTTTCTGTATAGGTGCTATAAATCATATTATTGGCATACCCTTCAACACCTGCATCACCTGTTTCGACCGCCAAAGTATTAAAACCTAAATTCCTAATTTTCAGTGGCTTATCATCAAAAAAAGAAATTTGTAATGCAGTCTGAGGATTACCATCACGGTTAATAATGGTCGCACCATCTAATGAAAACTGATCAATTTGTAAGGTGCCTTGAATGCCTTTAAAAACCAACCATTTTTTATTACCCGCAGCATCTTTATGATTATTCGGTGCGATCGCTAAACGGCAAAATACATTATCAGTACAACTATAAGTATAAAATGCCTCTGTTGCCTTACCTGTTGCATCAAAAACTGAAATATTTTTTAGAGATAAATCTTTAGCATAGCGATGATTTAACGATAGAGTCCAACTTAAATCTGCACCACCTTGTCCAGATATATCAGTCATCTCATCATTAGCCATACCTACTAACTGTGCATTTGCAATAGGGGTAAAAGCCAACATAGAAATTGAACAAACCAGGTTCAGGATAGAAGTTTTAATACTTGGATACATAGCCTATTCTCCTATAAACCTGTTGTTTTTATTTTTAGGTGCTGAATGAGTACACCATCAATTGCAACTGAGCCTAAATTTGTCGCCTGGCCATTAATATTTTTAAAGACAACACCGGTTGCATCTGCAGTTTTGTTGGCGTTTAACAAATTACCTGTAGCTGACCGTTCTACCGTACCAATACTGATACTACTATGGGTTGCATTTCGACCTTGATAAGTCGTAGTAATATTATTTGCCGTCGTGGTAATTTCAGTACCACAACTATAAACATTACAGGTTGAACCTTTTAAATAATCAGAAAGTTTCGTGTAGGTCACTCCATCTTTATCGATCATCGCAATATTCTGATTATTTTTATCTTTCAATACAGTTGTTGAGTCTGTATCACTGTAATAGGTATAAATTTGTGAATATATTTCTGGCACATTTGGAATACGGGTAATTTCTAAAATAATATTGTTACCTTCAGAACCTAAAATAAAAGGCTGATACATATTCCCCAATACCAAGTTAATATTGGGACTATATAAATACATCCCTTCCACATCATTAAATATAGGAGCTAATGAGCGGTCAATCGCTGGAGTGACGGCGGTACCATCATATAGATCAGGAGTGCTGTCCGGGCCTTTTTTTGCAGCAGTACTCATTCTAATTCCACGAGCATCCAGGTCAGCATCCGTTGCTTTTAGCGTGGATGGATCATCATGAGTATTTAGACGTAAAATTGCAGCCATGCCTAAAGTTTGATTGTAATTGGCATTGCTCGTTGCTGGTAATGTTTGGAATAATCGAACTTGTGACCCATTTAAATTCAAGCCATTGGCAATAAACTGGGTTCTCAAACGATAATCTTTATCTAGTCCAGAAGTGGGTGCTCCAGTTAACGGATCCACCATATTACTTGAATTTAATTGGCGTGAAAAAATATCGCTCCAGAAGCCTAATTTAAAAGTATCACTGGTATCTGTTCCTTTTAGCTTTAAAGGTGCCTCCAATGCAATATAACCGACATTGGCCTTATTGCCTTTTGCAAACTGAATTGTATCCACATTACCTGCACGAATCAGCCATGGATTTGCTGCTGTTCCCCAATTAAAACCTTGATTACTGTACCGGGTACTCAAGGACCCATCACTTTTAGAGAGGGCCAGGCCATAAATAAAAACGTCTGCTTTGGTTCTTAGACTTCCCACTGTAGCTTGAGCTGCTGCTAATTTTGCCAATCGAATGGCTTCAGCTTCAACCTCAGCAAGTGCAGTATTACTTGCTGTAGTGGCTACGCTTTTCGCATATTCAGCGGCTTGTTGATTAAGTACTGCTTGGGTTTTAGCTTCCAGTTGATTCGCAACAGTGGTGTCGATCGTATTTTGCCTGGTTACACTTTGTGAATAGGTAGTTGTAGGTATACTTTCAGTTGAACGATTGCCATAAAGCAATTCAATCATTTCTAATGTATTTTTTGTAGCATATTGTTGGGATTTGTCTTTTAACCATAATGTCGATTCGGCAGACCCCGGTTCAGTTGTACCATCATCTTTTACACTTAATGGCCACAAATTCCCATCATAATAATCATCATAACGTTGTTGATAATATTGCTTCATCAAAGGAGAGTCGACATAACTTTGTACCACATTCCCCCGATATTCTGCTGTATAGTTATTCTTTACAGTTGTGTTAACAGTCGTATAATTATTTGTTCTATAAGTATTATAAGCAGATTGATAAGTATTTTCGTAAACACCGTTATAATTAGCAGCCTTCCCGCTTAAGTAAGCATCCGTATAAGCTTTATTATAAATTTTAGTATAAGCACGCTGACCAAGCAGCTCATAATTTTCACCGGTCGGAATAATTCGGATAAAGCCCGTGTCATACTGTCCCGGATCGACAATTCCTTTGCCATAACTTGAAGCTTGTGAGATTTCGTTTGGACCTTGAAAGACCATCTTAAAATTTTCAAGGGCTAAAGCAACGCCTTCACCTGTAGTTTCAGAAAGATGATCATCTGACAAAGATTCAAGCGCATAAACTGATGGGCTAAGTAAAGCTGCGAGCATGCTCGCCAAACAAGATTTTTTAAATCTTGTATTATTCCAACTCTGAGTCATCACGACCTTCCTTTTTATCAGATGCTCCGCATCATTATTTTTTAATTCGTCCTATGCTTGGTATGTCGAATTTTTATTTATTTGTCATGACGACAATGTTCTGACCAAGTCTGTTCAACTTTTTATTATGCTGAATATTATTGCAATTGCAAAAAAAACTGGGCGAATGAACACAGTTTCCGATGAATGAAGCAAGCAAAAAATAAGCGGACCAAAATGATCCGCTTATTCAATTATTTGTAATATTTATGCTTTTGGCAAAGTCACACCAGTTTGTCCTTGATACTTACCACCCCGGTCTTTATATGAAGTTTCACATACTTCATCAGATTCAAAGAACAACATTTGCGCAACGCCTTCACCTGCATAAATACGTGCTGGCAAGTTGGTGGTATTTGAAAATTCCAGTGTCACATGTCCTTCCCACTCTGGTTCAAGTGGAGTGACATTCACAATAATACCGCAGCGTGCATAAGTCGATTTACCAAGACATACAGTCAAAACATTACGCGGAATACGGAAATACTCTACAGTACGAGCCAAAGCAAATGAATTGGGCGGAATAATACAGACATCGGATTCAATGTCGATAAAGCTTTTATCATCAAAGTTTTTTGGATCGACAATTGCTGAATGAACATTGGTAAATACTTTAAATTCGCGTGCACAACGAACATCATAACCATAGCTTGAAACACCATAAGAAATGAGTTTTTCACCAGTTTCATCATAACGTACCTGGTTTTCCGCATACGGTTCAATCATGCCGTGTTTTTCGCTCATTTCGCGAATCCAACGATCAGACTTAATTGCCATTATTTCAATCCAAAAATAGTTAATTCGATTATTGCGCTGTACTTTAACTGAAATTGGCTACAATGAAAATAATGATCAGGCGATGAGGTGTTTTTTTACAAAATGTATATTTTCATCGCCGTAATTTCAAGACTTAAAAGTTTAAAGACTCAAAATAGCAGAATAACTTAATGGAATTGAAAAACTGATTAAGATGATAGAAGCAGTCTTTTGCAAATTGGATTGATTTAACCAGCGTACTTTATTAGAAGCCAGAATTGATCCAATAAATGTCCAGAACAAGGCAATCGGGACAATGAGAACCAGAAACATTGCAATATGCGCAGCATAATTATTCACACTGAGCCATGCCGTACTTGGAAAAACAGCCGAAGCAAATAGTAAGGCTTTAGGATTGAGTAAAGTTGCACAGAACAATTCGCGGGCACGGATGGTCGGCAGATTAAAACTTGCTTCAATATCGGCAGTTTTCCAAAGTTTAATGGCGAGGAAAATAATATAGAATGCACTCAGTAGCTTTAACAAGGTCGGAAGCATGGGAAATTTAGCTGAAACGCTACCAATGATCATGCCCCAAAGCGTAATTGCAATTAAATAACCAATCGCTTCAGCAGGAATCAATCGTAATGATTTACGTACACCGACCTGAATGCCGGAAGATGCAAGCAAGGTATTTGTTGGACCAGGCGTCAATAAAATGCTAATGACTAAACCAATGAATAACCATGAAATCATATGCGATCTCTCTATAGAGTGCACGAAGAGTAAATCAGTTTATTGTACTTGGCAAATCAGAAATTTTACATCTTTTAAAATTGCCCAATCTGTTTTATTAATTTATTAAATTTCAATAAATTAAAGTTATTTTTGTAGTTTAACTCCTGAGTCATTTGTTAAAAAAAATTTCAACAAATACTATTTTAAGGTTGATCATTTATATTTATCTGGCTTGATCTGTCTCTGAGGGATCGATTCAGGCACAATACATCATCATTTAAGCGGCCTATTTTTATGGCAAAACAGTTCTTTCAGTCCTGGCTTCCCTCACCGCAAAAAGTTGCAGGGATGAAAGTAATGAAAATTTTTGGTGAGCGTACCTTAAATCCTTTACTTTGGTATGTGAACAGAAAGTCCATTTCAAAAGCTGTTTTTATTGGCACGTTTTGGGGCATGCTACCTTTACCATTTCACAGTATTTTGATTGTATTGACGGTATTGCTATTTGAAGTCAATTTACCTGTGAGCTTATGTCTTGCCTGGCTGACCAATCCTTTTACCCTGGTTCCAATTCTGTATCTGGGGTTCTGGTTAGGCAGCAAAATTTTCCAGGTCAATATGATTGATCAGGATATGATGCTGGGGGTGTTGCATCAGATCAGCCACGCTATCACCCACTTTGGGCATGGACACATCGACTTGAGTCTGGCGAAAATTTTATTATTCGGGTTGGTACTAGAGGCTTTCATCTTTGCAATTGTATTCTTCGTGATTACCCGATTATTGTGGCGATGGAATATTATTCAGCACCATAAACGGCGCCGATATTTTCAATAATCATTGCATCTTTTAACTATATTTCACTATTTAGCCTATTCATATTCGCTTTAACAATAAAATAAACTTCTGTCTAATTGTTGATCCCCCGATTTATTTCCTCCCATCAAGAGAAAATTAAAGGAATTAAAGCCCAAACAACATTGGGCTTTTCGAAAATATTGCTTTAATCAGACAGTAAATTTAAAAAATTCTATTGTGTGGTTTTTCTACTTTCGGCAATTGATCGGCAATTTTTTGCGCAATCGCCATATAACTTTCAGCTGCATCATCCCCCACGAGTACAGAAGGTTTACCAGCATCGGCATTTTCACGGATTTGCACATTGAGCGGTAAACGCCCGAGTAAGGGAATATGGTATTGTTCAGCCAATTTGTCACCTCCACCTGTACCAAAAATCTGTTCCTCATAACCACAATTAGAGCAGATATGGGTCGACATATTTTCCACTACACCAATTACCGGAATCTGGACCTTATTAAACAGTTCAATGCCTTTGGTTGCATCCAGTAAGGCAACATTTTGCGGGGTGGTGACAATCACTGCCCCGGTCACCGGAATACGCTGCGCCAAAGTTAATTGAATATCCCCTGTCCCTGGTGGCATATCAATCATCAATACATCCAGGTCTGGCCACAAAGTCTGATTAAATAATTGCATTAAAGCGCCAGTCGCTTTGGGACCACGCCAGGCAACCGGGGTATTGTTATCTCCGGTTAGATGTCCAATCGAGAGTACTGCCATACCGTAGGCATCCAGCGGAACAAAGTTTTCTGCTTCAATCATGGGCGTACGTCCGGCATTGCCCAGCATGGTTGGAATACTCGGCCCATAGATATCTGCATCCAGAACACCGACTTTTAAGCCAAGTTTCTGTAAAGCCAATGCAAGATTGACGGTGGTGGTCGATTTGCCCACTCCCCCTTTACCTGATGAAACCAGGATCACATTTTGAATGCGTGGATGCTTGGGCACATCTCTTTGCTGCGGTGCCGGTTTCTGGATTGGTGGGTTATTCGGATCTTCTGCAGCTTTGCTTTCAGCTGGAGCAGTTTGTCCGGCAGCATCTACCACAGGGGGAAGTTTTTGCGCTGAAGCTGCCGTTGAAGCCTGTGCATCACTTGCACAGCTATGCCCCTGTTTGCCATGCTCAGGATTAGAACAGCTTTCATCCTGTTTATGCTTTTGTTGAATAACATGCATATTCAGTTCCCGGATGCCGCATTTTTCCAGTGCATCGGCCAAATCATCATGAATTTGTTGTAAATGATCAGCTTCTTCAGGATAAGTATGAAGAGTGATTTGTAATACCTGACCTTCTACATTGACCTGAGTAATCCGGTCTTTCAGGGCATGCTTGGAATTGGGCAAGATATAGCCCTGTAACACATTCTGGATTTCTTCCTCCTTCACCTCTTGCGCGGGTGAAAACACAGATTTAAGCGAAGAAAGCCACGACATAAGTTTACTCCAAGTACGGACATACAGCTGAATAGTATAGTTTAGCTTTAAATGCCTCGAAGGTTAAGCATAGTTCTCTATAGCTTGATGAATGTATGAATAAATCCAAATGAATCGATAGCTTGGACTATTCCATATTGTATTTTTATTTATGTCTTCAAAACCCTTGTTTAAGTCGTTTACCTAGTAAGCATATAGGGCGGTAAAACAGCTTCAGGTCAGATTAATTTATCTAGCATCCAGCCTTATTTCTGTTAATAATTCTGCTACAGACATGCTGCTATTTTGTTCTTTATATTGATAAATTGTTTTGATTGTCATTTTATTTTGGGGATAACATGTTACTTAAATATATAATTCCAGTGATTTTTTTGTCAGTAGTGTCATTTAATCACGCAGCGAATGAGACATCATCCATCCACACGCCTTCTGGTCAGTCCATCAGTTTGGGAGATTCTTATTCCGACATGCAAAACCGTATGTCTTTATCCCCCAACTCCATGAGCACACATGAAATCAAAGAAGGAAAAAACCATTATCTAGCCATGGACTATACCTATACAGTTGAAAATATGCTTTACACCATTACCATCGTGAACGATCGGGTGAAAAAAATTGAATGGCTGAATACCGATCAGGATATTAATAAAGATCAAATTACAAAAGAATGATGCAAAATCATTCATAGAAATGGCGACACTGGATAGTCCTTAGCGGTAAAATAACTTTAAAAACAAGCAAATCCAAGTCGCATCATTTTTTAATTTGTACAGGTCTTGGTGGCTATATTCTTTAGCTCTTCCAATTGACTACAGGTATAGGTGTTAAGTTCATCACATCTAATCGCAGCGGCATGTTGCAGTCCTGAACGGGATTTAAATTGCAGCGGCATACTCAGCAAACCGCTGCAATACAAGATAAAGTGTTTATCTCCAAAGATAATCTGCGTTTAAAGAATCATGACCACGACAGCGCACGATGACCTTTATTTAACCGGAATCATCAAGTGCTGATAAGGCGTTCCGGGCCACATGACATAAGGTACGGCAGTATCTGGCTGGGCATTTTGGGGATACATGTTATAAAAACCAGATTCGGCACCGACAATCATGACGTGTGGGCCGGTCTTGATCCAATGGTTACCTTTGGTGGGTTTTTGGGCATATGGGTCGGTATTACTGGCATCGGTTCCACCCGCCAACATATACATAAAGCCGATTTTACCTACATTTGGCGGTTTGTGTCCCATCCAGGCTTCTGCCCATTCCAGCGCATCCTTGTCCATGCACATTGGATCTGGACCGGGGGTAGTCGGATTATCAGGCATACAGGTAAAACCATTATTGCCTTTGCGCAAAGTGCGCATCTTGCCATCTTTGCCTATAACCACAATGGTGGCTGCTGCACTGACTTTTTTCGGTGCTGCGCTCATGGCGCTGGCGATAGCCTTCTGGTCAGCTGCGGAGGTACTGCCCGGTTTGCCACCTGTGGTCTCCGCTGCAAGTATGGCCAGTGTGGATAGAACTATCCATCCGCTCATCATTAATATTTTAGCGATGTTCATGGTCTTTTTCTCCAAATAGGAGGTTATGTTTGGACCCCTCACTCAAGTTATAAGATCCAATATTCGCCTTATAACAAAAATAGCTAAAATGGAGAAAAGCATCATTATTGTTTTATGAATTATTTTTAACCACATTTAATTATTCCATCAATATGATGTACCGCAATGCACAGATTTCATAACAAATGAAATCACTAGGACACAATAATTTACCAATATAGAAACCATGCCACTCACGGTATCCTGAACATAAAACGATCTTATTTGGACTGTCCCCAATATTGTGGAAAAATATTGTCTATTCTCTTTTTGAATAGGGAAAGAACATGATAAGTGATCATCACTTCAGATGTAGTGACAGCTTAAATTTTTCATTAAAAACGCAGCTTCAGCTGCTTTAACCTGTGCTAAAAATTATAGAAGGCTTTAATTTTGCAGCTTCTAATCAGGCAACTGATAAAAATTCTCGAACAAGAGTTTTCTAATAAAAGTTTTTTAATATTTGATTTGGTTTTTTAAATATGGTTCTTTTCAACATGTTTTGAGTTGCCCCATCTAAGCAAGCGGCCACAACTTGAAGGAATTGCCAGCTCCTGCCCACATCTCAAGCACGAAATGCGGCTTCTATTACAGAAATGTCAATTTTTTTCATGGTCATCATGGCATCAAATGCACGTTTGGCAGCCGCACGGTCAGGACTGGTATAAGCTTTCGTTAGGACGATTGGGGTAATCTGCCAAGAGATTCCCCCTTTATCTTTACACCAACCACATTCGCTTTCCTGACCACCATTTCCGACAATCGCATTCCAGTAGCGATCCGTTTCATCCTGATCCTCGGTCGCCACCTGAAATGAGAACGCTTCGTTGTGTTTAAATGCTGATCCGCCATTCAGTCCGATGCAGGCAACGCCTAGCACGGTAAACTCCACAGTTAAAATATCCCCTGCTTTCCCTGATGGAAAATTTCCAGGTGCACAATGTACTGCACCGATCGATGAATCTGGAAAGGTCTTGGCATAAAATCTTGCAGCACCTTCAGCGTCATTATCGTACCAAAGGCATATGCTATTCTTTGCAATATTCATCATTTCACCTCTTTATAGAGACTAAGATTGATGTGATTCGTCATCACTGTCCAATATTTCCAATACCCGTCTAAATATTCTATTCAACACTTTTTCTATATTTAAGCAAAAAATGGAATAGGCCTATTTCATAATTGTATTTTTATTAATCTAAACGTATTTTTTAGTGAGCAAAACTACTGGTTTTTCATAGGATTTAATGAATGATGATAAAAAATTATGAGATAGGTTTGTGGTATTCCTCTATCACTAAAATATTTTCATTTTGATAATTAACGATAATTCATGGGAGTCTGAGAGACGATCATTTTTAGGGGGATTACCGATAATTAAATGATTACTACTTTCATTCAATGCTGATTTAGAGTTAAACATAATTTTCACAATATTTTTGGCGTCTAAATCCCTATTTTTATTCATGAAAACCGTATTAGACTTAAGTAGCAAAAGATAGAAGATATTCGTCAGGAATTGATTAATGTGGGCTTTTTGATAGTTTTTTTTGATGCTGCCATGGTTAGAAAAATAGCTAAAGTTGCTGAATTTGAACGATGGTTGATGATTTAAAAATAAACGATTTATCAAAAGAAATAAAAAACGAGCCTCTGTACTCCTCCGGAGTTCCTTCATATTCACCTAAAGGATAAATTAGCTTTATATCCATGACTGAAGCACACGTTCATCCATACTCAAAGACACAATATAGCCCAGCAAAATGGTACATTCTCAGCTCACCCCGATCGAGATAATAAAGGTTAGACAGGATATTCTTGACCTTTTGTACAATATTGTGCCGAATGCCCTAAGCTTTTAGTAAAGTCAAAAACCGCGTTGTGCAGGGTCAAGTACCCATTTAAGGAAAATACATTTTCCTCAGCAAACTCCTCTTTAGGTTTGATACATTATGGCTTTTCACATCAATGCCTTATTCCTCATCTTTGATTTATTGACTAAGAGAAGTTCACCTCTTCAGCAACGCTCATAAAGTAATGGAGGCACCATAGTTTTATATAACCGACTCGCCGAGTAATAAAAAATCTTACACCTAACACCTAAAAAAATATGCCCACCTTAAATATAAGTATTTTAGTAGGAATTACTACTTTAATTATAATTGTAAATACAAAAATTAAAATAAAACAACACATCCAAAATATGAGTAATTTAGTAGGAATTATTCCTAAAAAACAATGAAAAAACATATCAATAAAAATAGATAATATTAAATTAAATGTTTGTAAATAAACAATAAAAAATTGAAAAACAATATTCTAGTTAAATAATATTAATTAAATTAAAAAAACACACTTTAAATACTATCAATTTAGTAGGAATTACTAAAAAAAATACGTTCATTAAATTAAAAAACAGATTATAATCACGAGCAATTTAATAGGAATTATTACCACAATAATAATCCATTAAATATATTAATTAAAATAAATAAAATATTTCCTAAAATACACCCGAAAATTTCATCATCGTTGAAAAGTTAAGTCTATTACTTTGTGCCAAGATTGGTCGCAGGAGCTTTTCATGAGTGGAAAAATTGATGTGCGCGAAATCGACGCTTTAGTCGATGCACAAAATGGACGTATTACTCCATCTATTTATACAGATCCAGATTTATACGAATTAGAACTTGAACGCGTGTTTGGTCGTACATGGTTATTCCTTTGCCATGAAAGCCAGATTCCTAAAGCCGGTGACTTTTTTAACACCTACATGGGTGAAGATCCGATTATTGTGGCACGCCAAAAAGACGGTTCAGTTAAAGCATTCTTAAACCAATGTCGTCACCGTGCTATGCGCGTAAGCTTCGCAGACTGTGGTAATACCCGTGCGTTCACTTGCCCATACCACGGCTGGTCATACGGTATTGACGGTTCTTTAAAAGACATCCCGCTTGAAGAGCGTGCTTACCCACAAGGGGCTTGCAAAAAAGAATGGGGATTACTTGAAGTAACCCGTGTTAAATCCTACAAAGGCCTGGTATTTGGCTGCTGGGATGAAACAACGCCTGACCTAGAAGAATACATGGGCGATATGGCTTGGTATTTAGATGGTGTTCTAGATCGTCGCCCTGGTGGTACAGTGATTGTTGGTGGTGTACACAAGTGGGAAATCGAGTGTAACTGGAAATTTGCTGCTGAACAGTTCGCATCTGACCAATACCACGCATTGTTCTCTCATGCATCTGCAGTACAGGTGCTTGGTGCAAAACCGGACGATGATGCGTCTAAACACCTTGGTGCAGCACAAACGGCCCGTCCAGTGTGGGAAACAGCGAAAGACGCGATCCAATTCGGTTCACGTGGCCATGGTTCAGGCTTCTTCTTCACCGAAAAACCAGATGCAAACGTTTGGGTAGATGGTGAAGTAGCAAACTATTTCCGTGAAACTTATGAAGAAGTAAAAGAACGTTTAGGTGAAACCCGTGCACTGCGTCTAGCAGGTCACAACACCATGTTCCCGACACTGTCTTGGTTGAACGGTACTGCAACACTTCGTGTATGGCACCCACGTGGTCCAAACAAAACTGAAGTTTGGGCATTCTGTATCTGTGATGCTGATGCACCACAAGACGTGAAAGATGCATTTGAACGTTCTGCAACCCGTGCTTTCGGTCCTGCTGGTTTCCTTGAGCAAGATGACTCTGAAAACTGGGTAGAAATTCAAAAAGTATTACGTGGTTATAAAGCTCGTCAAAACAAACTGATCGTTGAGATGGGTAAAGGCAGCGAAAAAGTACGTGAAGATGGTGTCCCTGGTATCACCAGCTATATTTTCTCTGAAACAGCAGCACGTGGTTTTTATCGTCGTTGGGCAGACCTGCTGATTCATAAAGAATGGGAAGATGTTGAGAAAGCAACTGAAGCATATGAGAAGGAGCTTGTGAAATGAGTCAAGTAAGTGTGGAACTTCATTACGAAATCAGTCAGTTTCTTTATCGTGAAGCAAAATTGCTGGATGACTGGAAATTTCGCGAATGGCTGGATGTTATGGCAGACGACGTTTCTTACGTCCTGCGTACCACGCCAAACGCGCAAACCCGTGACCGTCGCCGTTCAGTTGAGCCACCAACAACTTGGGTGTTCAACGACAACAAACATCTGTTGGAACGCCGTGTAGCGCGTCTGGAAACGGGTATGGCTTGGGCGGAAGAGCCTCCATCACGTACCACTCACATGGTGAGCAACGTGATTGTTGAACCAACTGAAGTTGCAGGCGAATACGATGTGTACGTGACTTATCTGCTCTACCGTTCTCAAAAAGAGAAAGATATTACGATTTACTGTGGTAAACGTCACGACAAGATCCGTAAAGTTGAAGGTGGTTTAGGCTGGCAAATTTTTGACCGCAAAATCACCCTAGACCAAGTGACCTATACCTCACATAACCTGAGTGTGTTCTTCTGATGAATACGATTTTTATTTGTCAAGTTACAGTCTAGATATCCGTAGTTTACGTCAGCTGTATGCTAGATGCTTTGATGAATAAAAATCTAGTCTGATCAAAACGGACTTATCGGCAGCCTGTTCTTAGGCTGCCTTCCTTTTAAGGAGCCTGTTATGGCTATTAAACTTATTTGTGCATCTCATAGCCCTTTAATGGAATTTGCTTCACCTCAGGAAAAACGCAAAGAACAGGTTGTTCGTGATGCCTTTGCCAAACTGGCAGTTGAAGTAAAAGCTTATGACCCTACCCTGATCATTACTTTTGGTCCTGACCATTTTAATGGTTTCTTCTATGACCTGATGCCAAGCTTCTGTGTCGGTGTTCGTGCCAAGGCTGCAGGTGACTGGGACTATGGTAAAGATAATGACCACCTGAATGTACCTCAAGACAAGGCACTGGCTTTGGTTCGCAGTGTACTGGATGAAGGTGTGGATGTTGCATATTCTTATCGCATGCAAGCTGACCATGGGGTAACCCAGCCTTTACATTTCCTCTGTGAAGGTCAGCTTGACCGTTATCCAACAATTCCAGTTTTTATTAATGGCGCTGCAGCACCTATGCCCACCACCAAGCGTACCATCGCTTTAGGCCGTGCTGTAGGTCAGTTTATCAAGTCTTTAAACCTTGAAAATGAACGTGTACTTGTCCTGGGTACCGGTGGTTTGTCACACGATCCACCGACTCCGCAAATGGGTTCTGTGCCACCAGAAGTGGAAGAGTTCCTGATTGCGGGCCGTAACCCGACACCTGAAGCACGTAATGCCCGTCAGGCGAATGTGATTTCTGTCGGTCAGCGTCTGGCTGCAGGCGACAAGAGCATTTCTGTGCCTCTAAACCCTGAGTGGGATCTGGCATTACTTGAAAAATTCAAAAATGCAGATTTCGCTGCACTGGAAGCCATGACTGAAGCGGAAATCCGCCGTGACGGTGGCCGTGGTGGTCAGGAAGTTCGTGCCTGGATGGCTGCATTTGCTGCCTTGAGCGAACTGGGCGAATACGACATGACGACACATTGCTATGAAGAAATCAGTGAGTGGATTGCGGGCTTCGGCATCGTATCTGCTGAGTTAAAAGCTTAATGACATGAGCAACATCGAAACCATCCGTGGCAATAGCGTAAATAAAATCAACGCTGAAGCGCATACGGTTGAATTTCAAAATGGTGACGGTGTTGCTTGTAACGGCTGGTATAGGATGTCACTTGGTAAGCTAAGGATACGTTGAGTAAACATATTTATACTCTGCTTAATCTGGAAGAATCACCGGCACTGGTTCCCATAGTGCAGCCAGGCCGCCCAGACTTTTCAATTTGCCGAAAAAGTTGCCTGAAGGCGAAGGTATTGATTGGAATGTTGGGATTATAGATGCTACAAAAATTCTAATCTAAAGGTCTAAAACAGAAGAAAAACTATAGTGACCAGAAAAAAACGCATTTTCAAACAGCTAAAATTTTTAACAACTGTGCAACTCCCTTAAGAGATGTATTTGAAGTGGCCGTAAAGAATAATATTATTTCTAGAAATCCAATGAATAAAATCAAAAACCGTAAGGTTCAAGTTGAAATACCGGACCCCTTTACAAGAAAAGAAATGGAAACTCTTCTTTCATGGCTAGGATCAGAATAATTTTAGCCAATAAAGATATTTGGCAGAAAATCAATTCCAGTTATTGATATAGACAAATCATGTTGCTTAAAAATATTTTTTAACTGCTGTGTGAGTTAAGTTTAAACAGTTTTTATTGTATAAAAATCAGCCCTGAATGGGCAGGGCTGATTTTTAACTGGTTGATGTAGCATTTATTATGAAGATAAATCTACACACAGATATTTCATTTCGAGATATTCATCAATACCGAATTTAGAACCTTCACGTCCTAAACCAGATTGCTTCACACCACCAAATGGCGCAACTTCATTAGAAATGGCACCGGTATTAATTCCGACCATGCCATATTCCAATGCTTCACCGACACGCCATTGACGCGCTGTACTCTGTGTGAATACATAAGTAGCCAAGCCAAACTCGGTATCATTTGCCATCGCCACCGCTTCTTCTTCCGTGTGGAAGCGGAATAATGGAGCCAATGGACCAAAAGTTTCTTCTTTAGCCACTTTCATGTCCTGGGTTACTTCAGTCAGCACGGTAGGCTCAAAGAAAGTGCCGCCTAGACTTGAACGCTGGCCACCAATTTTAATCTGTGCACCTTTGCTCGCTGCATCTGTAATATGCGACTGCACCTTGGTAATTGCATCTTCATCAATTAACGGGCCTTGAGTGGAACCGTCTTGACGGCCATCACCCACTTTTAAATTGGCTACAGCGGCAGTCAATTTCTCAGCCAGCGCATCATAAATGCCATCTTGCACATAAATACGGTTGGCACAGACACAGGTTTGACCGCTATTACGGAACTTGCTGACCATAATGCCCTGAACCGCCTGCTCCAGATTGGCATCATCAAAAACCAGTACTGGCGCATTGCCACCCAGCTCAAGTGACAGTTTTTTGATGGTTGGCGCACATTGCTGCATCAAAATGCGGCCGACTTGAGTCGAACCGGTAAAGCTCAGCTTTTTCACTGTGTCGCTTTCGCACAAGGTTTTGCCCACTTCAATGGCATCGCCACTAATGTGCAGCAATACATCTTGTGGTAAACCTGCCTGTAAAGCTAGCACTTCCAGAGCATAGGCTGTTAATGGCGTTTGCTCAGCCGGTTTAACCAGCATAGAACAGCCGGCAGCAATTGCAGGCGCAGCCTTACGGGTAATCATGGCTGCAGGGAAATTCCACGGCGTAATTGCAGCGGTGACCCCAATTGCCTGTTTGATGACCAACAAGCGCTGATTCGGCAACGTTGGTGTCAGCACTTCACCGTCAATACGGCGCGCCTGTTCAGCAAACCAGCGGATAAAGGAGGCGGCATAAGCAATCTCACCGCGCGCTTCAGCTAAAGGTTTACCTTGTTCAGCAGTCAAAATCTGAGCCAATGACTCTTTATTTTCCTGCATCAAATCAAACCAGGCCCACAGCACATCAGCGCGTTGTAATGCTGTTTGTGCTTTCCATGCCTTCTGTGCCGTCTGTGAACGAGCAATTGCTTGTTCTACCGATGCACGGTCATGGGATTTCACCCATGCCAGCGTGTCATGTGTTGCCGCATCTTTTACTTCGATGTAATCGCCACTTAAGGGCTGATCCAAGCAAACATCCGGATGCTGTAATAAATATTTCAAATGATCTGGAAGCATTTCAATCCCTCATTCATTCTTATGCAGTTAAAGTTGCAAATCCCTGTTCTAAAATAGCCAGGCCTTCACGGAATTGCGCTGTTGGAATGGTTAAAGGATATAGGAAACGAATCACATTACCAGAACGACCGCAGGTTAAAATCAGCAGGCCATTTGCCATTGCATAGTTTTGCACCGCTTTGGCCTGTTCAGCCGTTTCCAATTCTACTGCAACCATTGAACCCAGCGCGCGAATATCAGTGACTACATTGCTGCTGGCTTTAATGTTATTTAATACCGAAACCAGTTCCGCACCCAAGACATTGGCACGATCACACAGACCTTCACCTTCAATCACATCAATAACTGCATGTGCTGCAGCAACGGCGATCGGACTACCCGCATAAGTACCGCCTAAGCCGCCAGGATTCGGTGCATCCATAACTTCAGTACGACCAACCACGCCAGAGATCGGGAAACCACCGCCCAGGCTTTTTGCCATCGTGATCAGGTCTGCTTTGGTTTCGTAGTGATTCATGGCAAACAGTTTACCGGTACGGGCAAAGCCTGTTTGTACTTCATCTGCAATCATCAAAATACCATGCTGATCACACAATGCACGTAAACGCTTTAAAAATTCTGCCGGTACAACATTAAAACCGCCTTCACCTTGCACAGGCTCAAGTACGATTGCCGCCACATCATGTGCAGCCACATCTTCAGCAAAAATGTCTTCAATGCTTTGGATGGCATCGTCCACAGTAATGCCTTTTGACTCTACCGGATAACGTGCATGGAAAACACCCGCCGGCATTACCCCAAAGTCACGTTTGTAAGGGGCAGTTTTACCCGTCATGGCCATGGTCATGAATGAACGACCATGGAAACCGTTACCAAAAGTTACAATGCCGTGACGGCCAGTATAGGCACGGGCAATTTTAACTGCATTTTCTACTGCTTCAGCACCAGTAGAAAAGAATGAGGTTTTTGCAGGGCCGTCAATTGGTGCACGCTCATTAATACGCTCAGCAAGAGAGACATAACTTTCGTAAGGTACAACCTGATAGGCTGTATGGGTAAATTTTGTTAATTGTTCAGTAACAGCAGCAATAATTTTAGGATGACGATGACCGGTATTCAGTACCGCAATACCACCTGCGAAATCGATATATTGATTGCCTTCGGCATCCCAAATTGTCGAGTTCTCTGCTTTCTCCGCGTACCATTGACACATGACACCAACACCACGAGGCGTCGCTTGCTGTTTACGTGCATTCAGTGCAGAGTGTTTACTGTCCATTTTGTATCCTCATTCTTGATTCATACATTGTAAAATTTTGGCATCCATATCATGTGCTTGATGATATGCAAATGACTGATTGATCTTCCTCATTTTGCGCTTTTATCGGCCTGATACGAGAGCCACTTTGAATCAGATAGACAGAGCCAATTCACCCCATCCCGAAGATTTAAAAAATCAAAAAAACAGGATAATTAGATACAAATCATAAAGTTGAAATTACACCATAAAAAATGGCACCTTTTTTATAAGGTGCCATTTTGATAACTGAGAGCAAAAATTTAAAAATTATACATAAACAGTAAATTCAGCAGCCGGCTATGGCCTGCGGCATCTCCTTGCGCCAAAGAACCTGCATCACCGCCAATGAATACATCATTTTTACCAGTGATATATTCGGCTGCCAGCGAAAACTGCTTAACATCCAGCTGAGCCCCCAAAATATTGCGTGTAGATGTACCGAAACCGGACTTGTCTTTATCAAAGACGGTATAGCTGACATAAGGCGTCAGATCGTAATCTTTGTAAAAATCAGTCATTTGATAATCCAGATTCGCCACATAATAATTGGCTTTATTGGCCACATGATACTTCGATTCAAAAGAACCTACCGTGGCATAATCTGGATTTTCTACAGCCTGGGTATCTGCACGATTCTGTCCGGCAGTCAGGGTCAGGTTTGCATTCTGGTAGTTTAAGCGACCAAACACATTCCATGCATTGCGATGCCCGGTTTGACCATTGCGGTTATTTTCCAAATCTGAATACCAGTACGAACCGCCGACATTCAGCTTAACCGGGCTGTCCTGCAACGGAATCTGCTGATTGATGCGTGCGACCCACATGTTTTTTTCTTCGATGTCATCGGTGCTGGCATCTTCCGGCTGGACATAATTGGCCGCATAACGCGCCGCATCGTCACCAGTGCCGGCAAAACTTCCCCCATCACGCACAAAATAAGCCACATTGACCTTGGTATTTGTACCGAGCTGCTGCTGCCAGTTAATACCCAGATTATGCACATCTTCCAGTCCGGCATTGTCCATTGAACTGCCGTACCAGCTGCTGCTCCAGAAGCGGCCAATACCAAAAGGCATATCTTGCAGACCCAAGGTGATGCGGCTGTCATCATTCAGCTTATAGCCCAAGTTGGCATTCACCAAAGTTGAAAAATCACATAGGGTATCATTTTGATAGCAACGGTATTCCACATCGCCGAACAATGACTTGGCATCATATTTCAGGCTGAGTTTCGCCGCATTAAACTTTACTTTATGGTCACTGTCCGAATAATCCTTATCCTGATAATTCGCTCGTAGCCACCCCGATACGGTCAGTTTGCCTAAATCGGTATCGGCATCTCCCCAAGAAAGCGAATCTGCCTGCACGGTGGCAGACATCGTAACGGCACTGGCGACAAGCGCACAGAACGAAAATGGTTTCACTAAAAAACGTTGCGACATTATAGAAGCCCCAAAAAAGAAATAATAATTTTCAAAACCAGGTCGCTGGCAAAAGCAAAGTTTCTGACCAAATGGAATCAGCAAAGGCGTTAAATATCCAAACTTATGCCGGGTCAAATATTGCATCCTGCAAGAGACCCTACCCTTAACCTGGATAGATGCCGCGCTCTTGGCGAGCCATCAGAATTCGTTCACATGCCAAAATATAAGCTGCGGTACGTAAAGAACATCCGGCCTGCATGGCTTTGAGCCAAACGTCATGCACAGCATTTTTCATGATCACATCCATGCGCTGATTGATTTCTTCTTCTGTCCAGAAATAGCTGGCAAGGTCTTGTACCCATTCGAAATAGCTGACAGTCACGCCACCAGCATTGCAGATCACGTCCGGTACAACAGTGATTTGACGCTGACTCAGGATTTCATCCGCTTCAGTGAGGGTCGGACCATTGGCCCCTTCCAAAATGATCTTGGCTTGAATAGTTTGGGCAACATGCACATCAATCACCCCTTCCAGCGCCGCAGGAATAAACACTTCTGCGGGAATTTGCCAGAATTTTGCCATCGCGATTTCGTCGCTTGCAGCAAACCCCTGAATCTTGTGATAGGTGTTTGAATATTCCATTAACTTGGGAATATCAATCCCTTGTTCCTGATATAGGGTTGCGGAGTGATCCTGTACGCAAATCACTTTGCTGCCATTTTCATGAAACAGCAAGGCGGCTTCGCTGCCGACATTACCAAACCCCTGCACACACACCCGGGCATCCTTTAAATCCAGGTCAATTTGCTGCGCCACTTCACGCCCGCTAATATACACGCCACGTCCTGTGGCTTTACTGCGGCCTAAAGAACCGCCAAGATGCACGGGTTTCCCGGTCACCACACCGGTAATGGTAGAACCGGCATTCATGGAAAAGGTGTCCATCATCCAGGCCATAATTTGCGGATTGGTCCCCACATCCGGTGCCGGAATATCCTTTTGCGGCCCAATAACCAAATTGATTTCTGCGGTATAACGCCGTGTCAATCGTTCTAGTTCACGCTTGGATAACTGGCTTGGATCAACCCGTACCCCGCCTTTGGCACCCCCAAAAGGTAAATTCAGCGCCGCACACTTAATCGTCATCCATGCAGACAGTGCCATCACCTCATCTAAATTGAC
The DNA here is from genome assembly GCF_013420295.1 of Acinetobacter sp. YH01018. NCBI lineage: Bacteria > Pseudomonadati > Pseudomonadota > Gammaproteobacteria > Moraxellales > Moraxellaceae > Acinetobacter > Acinetobacter sp. YH01018. Next base: position 4,148 of record NZ_VOYL01000012.1, on the reverse strand, counting down.
ATCAGGATGGAAGCGTACACCGCCTTTGCCCGGACCACGGGTCAAATTATGCTGAACCCGATAACCTTCAAAATGCTGAACGCTGCCATCATCCATAATCACCGGAATATCCACAATCAGACTTCGCTTCGGGCGTCGCAACATATCCAGTCTTTCGCTGAGTTCACCCAGATAAGGAGCCACTTTATCCAGCTGTTTCAGATAATTGTTCCAGGCCGTCGTACCGTGCTCGGTATAGGTGAGCCCCTTCATCATTGTGTTCATTGCATGATCCTGTTTTTTGTATGCAGACGCATTTCCTTGCGACTACAAAAAGTATAAATTTATCTCTGCTTGTCGGCATTTATTGATCCAGCTCTGTAGCCAGCGTGATCTGAGCTAAAACATTCAGCTTGGATTTTTCGCTTTGGCTTTAACCCAGATATGTGTATATTGCCTGCCGTTTACAGGCCCGTATTTACATGCACTGCGCAACAACGGGATACTTTACAATTACTGCCTGACCAGATTATTTTGCACATACCGATATCGCTCTCACGAGAGCCACTTTGAATTTGTAGGAGAGAGCCAATTGCGTAGCTTGCTTGGAGACTATTTGCTGCAGCGATTACAGCAAGATATCGATGGAACATTGCAGCTACGATTATTTCGCTGCTTACGCAATGCCATAATTGACGGCGTATTGGCACCCAAGACTCGTCTGCCGGCATCCCGCGATCTGGCCAAAGAGATCAAGGTTTCCCGTAATACGGTATTAAGTGCATATGAACAATTACAGGCTCAAGGGTATGTCGATGCCCGCACAGGACAAGGCACCTGGGTCACAGATAAACTGCCCGAATCCTTTTTAGTCAAGGCGGAAAATAGCAACGCCCCTGTTCAAGAAAAAAAATCTCAGCAAAGTTACAGCTTGTCTCAGCGTGGTTCTTACTTAATCGGCTATTCAGCAGCCTCGCCTTATCAATGGGGTGCTTTTGTTCCCGGTGCACCGGATGTGACAGAGTTTCCGCATCACATTTTTAGCAAAATTCAGACCCGTTTGAGCCGTGAACCGGAAATTACCCGCTTGATTTACAGCAATGCTGGCGGCTGTCTGGAACTGCGCCAAGAACTTGCGGAATATCTGAAAATTGCACGTTCGGTGCAATGCGATGCCGATCAAATCATTATTACCGAAGGCACGCATCAGGCGATTGATTTAGTCTCGCGTACCTTGAGCGACATTGGCGATGAAGTCTGGATCGAAGATCCAGCCTACTGGGGCGCCCGCAACATTTTGCGCATTAACGGGGTCAATCTGCGTTCACTGCCGGTCGATCAGGAAGGCATTATTCCTGATCTTGATCCGAAAGTACCCCCCAAGCTGATCTTTGTTACACCCTCCCACCAGTATCCGCTAGGTTCACATCTAAGCCTGGAACGACGCAAACAGCTGATTGCAATTGCCCGGCAGCATAAAAGCTGGATTGTGGAAGATGATTATGACAGTGAATTCAGGTTTTCAGGCCAGCCCTATCCGTCTTTACAAGGATTGGAACCTGATTCCCCGGTCATTTATATGGGCACATTCAGCAAAACCATTTATCCTGCACTGCGTATCGGCTATCTGGTGGTTCCGAAGAAACTGTTTTCCCCACTGCGCATTGTGGCCTCAGAACTCTATCGCGGTGGACATTTAATTGATCAGAAGGCACTGGCAGAATTTATCCGTGAGGGCCATTATGAGGCGCATATCCGGCGCATGCGCTTACTCTACAGTAAACGCCATGCATTTCTGATTGATTTAATTCACCGTCATTTAGGTGAAGATTTTCTGCACGAATACAACACGGCAGCAGGCCTACACCTGATTTTAAAACTACCAAGCAGCAGTGATGATGTCCTGATTGCATCGAATGCACTTGATCAAGGTATTAAGGTCAGAGCCCTGTCGCAATACTATACCAAGCACTATTCTACCCGGCAGAAAGGATTACTGCTCGGTTTCGCCTGCGTGAGCGAACAAGAAATATTGGTGGCTTTCGGCGTACTGTTAAAATGCTTGCGCGACAATGGAATTCATACTTTAAATTAGTAAAATTTCGATTCTAATTAAAATTTTATTTTTAAAATCAATATATTATCATCCTGTTTTTAAACAAGGAGTAAAACCTTTTATGGCCCCTTCATTTTATTTAGTCTTTATTTTTCTGTAAACATTTCTTTCTGTAATTTTCACCTTTTTAACGCAATTGGCTCCCTTCAATAGCTAAAAAATGGCTCTCGTCACCTGACAACAAAAAAGAGAAATTAGCAGCATACATAAACAGCATGTAACAGTTTTGTAATCAAAGTGTGATTTTTCATGTGTTTATAGAAACATCGGCTTTATTAAGTTTAACTTAAAATTAATGAAGTGATTGCGAATTCGGTTACAGTTTCAAAGGATAGATAGTGTACACAAGGTAGAGAGCTCTATTGCTGTTACACTATGGATATTAAGGGAAATTATATGGCAGAACATCAACATGTCTCCACGCCCGATTCATCACACGGCTTAAAAAGTGGACTTAAGTCACGTCATCTTACAATGATCTCGATTGCCGGGGTAATTGGTGGCTCACTGTTCATTGGCTCCGGTAATGTAATCTACTCGGCAGGTCCCGCTGCAATTTTGGCTTATGCTTTTGGTGGATTGCTCATTTTATTAATCATGCGCATGCTGGGTGAAATGGCCGTTCTCAACCCGGATAGCGGTTCATTCTCAACTTATGCTGATCGTGCAATTGGCCGCTGGGCAGGTTTTACCATTGGCTGGCTGTATTGGTGTTCTTGGGCATTACTGATGGGCTGGGAAGCGTATGTCGCAGGTAAAATCCTCAACAGCTGGTTTCCGTTTATCCCCATCTGGGGCTATATGCTCCTAGTGATTGTGTCACTGGTTGTCGTTAACTTACAAAATGTCAAAAACTATGGCGAATTTGAGTTTTGGTTTGCCCTGATCAAAGTGATCGCAATTGTTATTTTCTTAGTCATTGGTAGCTTGGCAGTTATGCACTTATGGCCGTGGAGCCAAGCAGGTGTGTCAGGTATTACCCATTTAACCTCTGAAGGTTTTATGCCCAATGGTTTCTCTGCGGTAATCACGGCATTACTCGGGGTTATGTTTGCCTACATTGGCGCTGAAATTGTGACGGTGGCTGCCGCAGAATCACAAAACCCTGCACGTGAAATCCGCAAAGCATCTAACTCAGTGGTATGGCGTATCATGTTGTTTTATGTCGGTTCAATGCTTATTACCGTCTGCCTGATTCCACATAACAATCCACTACTCAAAGACCCAACTTGGGGAACCTATAGTGTGACCTTAACTGCACTCGGTATTCCAGAAGCAAAACACATTGTCAATTTTGTGGTTCTGACTTCAGTGTGTAGCTGTTTTAACTCTGCACTGTATACCTGTTCACGTATGCTGTTTTCATTGTCAAAACGTCACGATGCACCGAAAAGCTTTGGTTTAATCAACCGTAATGGTAGTCCTTGGATGGGTGTTCTGGTGTCATCATCATTCGCTTTATTGGCAACCTACCTGACTGCCACTGAAAGTATGAATGTCTACGACATCTTTATGTTAGCGACAGGTACAGCGGCACTTTATGTTTATCTCACCATTGCTTTTTCTCAATTACGTATGCGTAAGAAATTAGAAGCGGAAGGACAAGTGATTGACTTTAAAATGTGGTTATTCCCTTGGCTGACTTATCTGGCAATCTTCTTTATTATTGGCGCCCTGATTACCATGCTGGTTGAAGGAACATATTTCAAAGAAGTGACTTATACCAGCTTGCTTGCGCTCTTTATTGTCGGATTAGGCATCTGTGCACAAAAATTCAATTGGGGTAAAGATTCACAAAAAAAAATTTCACAAAATAGAATAAACTTGAGCGACAATATTTAATGCTCAAGCTGATAAAATAAATCTTGCTGACAGAATCAGACCCAGCTGGTAGGTGAATCGTTAATCTAAACTTTCACCTACCAATGGCTTTGTTGCACAAACCTATCTGTAAAGGCTTTTTCAGCGATATAATTTTCAAATGAAGAAGCCTACACACAAAATCTACCGCACAACCAATTGGCCCGCATATAACCGAGCACTCATGAGTCGC
>NZ_VOYL01000127.1:0-1044 GCF_013420295.1 Acinetobacter sp. YH01018 | reverse complement strand
TAAGTATCAACTAAAAAGTAAACATGTATTCATTACCAAAACCCTTTGAAATCTGCCCAACCCAACGCTCTATTTGATCTGCCTTCATCACCTTAAAATCCCGCCAGTTATACTTCATCTGCTTCCAAACCATCTCAATTCTATTCAGCTCAGGACTATACGCAGGTAGAAAATACAAAGTCGTTGAATACTCTTGTACAAGAAGCTTGCGCCAATCTACCATCTGTTTGCTGCGATGAATCGAGGCATTGTCAACAATCAACACCAAAGGAACTTGATAGCTGCGTTTCACCTGTGCTGCTACACCCATCAAATAGGCATAAAACCAGCGACTGTTAACGGATTCCTGTAGGCAACTGGTGATCAGATGACCCGTTGACAGGAGACAACCCATCACATTAACTCGCTTTAGTCTTACAGCATCAACCGCATGAACATCGCCTATCTTTGTCCACGCATAACGGTTATCTGGCGTAGCCGAAAATCCTGTTTCGTCGACATAGCCCAATACAATTTCACCACGTGCCGCTTGCTCACGTAATGCTTCAATCTGCTGTTGCGCTTGTCCAAATGCGGTCGGGTCTCTTTTTTTTCAAGCTGTGGCGGGTGCGTTTGAAGACCATGCCTGAATCTCGCAAAAACTTGCGAAGAGTTTCAACAGACACGGACACACCGTGTTTTTCATGCAGTTTGACTCGGATTTGTTCTGCATTGAGTGGGCTTGTGTTGACCCACTCTAAGATTTGAGCCTGATAGTTTGAGGTCAGTGTATTGGGACGGCCTGAGCGATGACCTTCTTGAATCGATTCAAACTGATGTAGCTCCCAATGTCGGCGTTGTAGCCTTATGGTTTCTGGGATACGCTCTTGTAACGCAGCAACTTCGGCAACAGTTTTACCTTCGGAAAGCCAGAGAATGGTTTGGGCACGTTGTCTTTCACGCCAATGTGCTGCATGCTTGGTCAGGAGAATTAGTTGTGCACGCTGTTCTAAGCTGAGTGGGACGGTAACAATCCGTGGCATGTGCAAACATCGTTTAACCAAA
>NZ_VOYL01000126.1:0-1048 GCF_013420295.1 Acinetobacter sp. YH01018 | reverse complement strand
CTTAGATTAGCATTTGAAGTGCAACACCATGTTGTTGCCATAATACCTGACTCGGACTTTTAAAGCCGAGTCTTTTTCTTGGGCGATGATTCAAACGTTGAGTGATTTCTGCAATATATTCATCCGTATAGGCATTTAAATTACTGCCTTTTTTAATATATTGCCTGATTAAGCCATTGGTATTTTCATTCGTGCCTCGTTGCCAAGCGCTATAAGGATCAGCGAAATACCAGTCTATTTCTAATTCTTGAGCAGTATACTCATGCAGGCTGAACTCTTTACCATTATCTGCAGTAATCGTCTTGAGCTGATCTTTGATCGGCTCAAGAAGGCTGATGGTTGTTTGGCAAATTTCCTCTGCCTTGCGTGAGCTACACTTTTTCAGCCATAAATAACCTGTCTTCCTATCTACAATAGAGACCAATGATTGCTGATGCTTCTTACCAACAATCGTATCTATTTCCAAATCACCAAAGCGAGTCCGCTGCTCAATCTCAATAGGTCTGTCATGAATGCTTTTACGATTACTCAGCTGACCACGGGTTTCAGGAGAGCCGTATTTCCTCTTTCTTTGATTTCTGAAACGTAGGTTATGAAAGAGTGTACCGCCCTTATTTTTATCCTGCCGTATAAAGCGATAAATTGAATGCAAACTGACTGGAACACGAGAAGCAATCTGTTCAGGGCTCCATTGAAGATCAAGATAAGAGATGACATGTGCCCATATTTCACAAGGGATTCTTTTAGGATTAGGACAATGCCGTCTTCGAGCTACTTTATTGGCATGTTTAGCAAAATAGCCATTTCTCGCTCGATTACGTTTGATTTCTCTAGAAATGGTTGAAGGTGAGCGATTCAGTCTCCAAGCGATATAACGTTTAGAAAAACCTTCACGTAACAAGGTATAAATCTGATATCTTTCTTCTTGGGTAAGATGAGTGTAGTTCATGATGCAACTTTGACTTTGGTCGGTCGGAAGCAAAATACTAGCTCATCTTGCTTCCTTCCAATAATTTAATCTCTGTTGCACTTCATTTGAGAATCTAAG
>NZ_VOYL01000125.1:0-1175 GCF_013420295.1 Acinetobacter sp. YH01018 | reverse complement strand
AATAAATGACCTTTTTCACTGAATCATCAGAAGAGAAGATCTTTCTCTTTTTAGTTGAATGGCGAATCACGCTATTCAATGATTCAATTGCATTTGTTGTATAAATCGCATGACGTATTTCAGCAGGGTAGCTAAAGATCGTTCGGATATTTTCCCAATTTGCCCGCCAGGATTCTCCAATTTTTGGATACTGGTGATTCCATTGATCGCAGAAGATATCTAGGGACTTTAAAGCATTTTCTTCTGTACTTGCCTGATAGATCGCCTTCAATCCTGCTGTTACAGCTTTGTAGTCCTTCCAGCTCACAAATCTCAGGCTATTGCGTACAACATGTACGATACACAGCTGGATGTCAGTATGAGGGTAGACAGAGGCTATCGCATCAGGAAAGCCTTTTAGCCCATCTACACAGGCAACAAGAATATCTTGCACTCCTCGATTTTTAAGCTCTGTCATGACTGACAGCCAGAATTTGGAACCTTCTGTTTGAGCAAGCCACATGCCAAGAAGTTCTTTTTGGCCATCCAAGTTAATGCCTAATGCTAAATAAACTGATTTATTGATTACTGTTGAATGCTGACGAACCTTAACAACAATGCAATCTAAATAGACAACAGGATAAAGACTATCGAGTGTTCTATTTTGCCATTCTGTCACTTGTTCAATGACAGCATCCGTTACCTTACTAATAAGGGAGGCAGATACATCTGCATCGTACATTTCTTTAAAAAAAGCAACAATTTCTCTATTTGTCATTCCTTTCGCATATAGCGAAAGAATTTGATCATCCATGCTAGTAATGCGCGTTTGATGCTTCTTAATAATCTGTGGTTCAAAAGAGCCGTCACGATCACGAGGGATATCTAAAGCAAGCTGCCCATCTTGTGTTAGAACTGTTTTGGAGCTAAAACCATTACGTGCATTAGATCCTTTCTTAGGTTGATGCTTTTCATAGCCTAAATGTTCAGAAAGCTCAGTATTCAGAGCGGTTTCGATCATGAACTTTTTAAATATGGCTGTCATTTGGTTTAAATCTTCAGGAGTTTTTAAACCTTTAGCTAATTCAGCTGCCATACTTTTGATTGTAGCTTCATCCATGTGAAGTACCTCTTTTTATTATCCTCAGTAGGATAAATGAAAATTAAGTACTTACACAAAATTTAGAACAGTCCCT
>NZ_VOYL01000124.1:0-1180 GCF_013420295.1 Acinetobacter sp. YH01018 | reverse complement strand
CTCTGTACACGACAAATTTCATAGGATCCTTGTCCTATCAGGCTTTTTCTTTCTTAAAATTGCTAGCACTTTCTTAAATTCTTCTTTTTTTCCAAAACCAATCAAACGTAGAATAGCCATTTGAACATAGTCCAAACCGTAGCGAAATAAACTTACTGAAAGTCGTCCATGCTTCTTTATTTTTATCGCTTTTTTCCGATCATGTTGCCATTCACCTGTTAAATAGCACCAACAGAAACCGATAGCTAGCACTGCTATCAATTTCTTGACTCGTCTAGGGTCTGTTAAACGAGTATTTTCAAGATTGAATCCACGTCCTTTGAGACAACTAAATAACGTTTCGATTTCCCAGCGTAATGCATAATCACGAATAGCAGAAGCATTAAACATAGGAGAAACAACAAGTAAAAGCTCTCCATCTTCTAATCGTAGCGCACTAATATACAGTTTCACTCGACCAACCCAAATACGTCGTTTACGACATTCAGTTTGACCAACTTGAAGATGACGAAATAAATCACTAATTTTATGATTCTTGGCTAAGTGATTGGTCACAATAAAGTTTTTTTAACACGTATACAGAAGTTAATGTCATTTTCAATTAACCATGTAAACCATTTCTCACCGATAAATTCTCTGTCTGCAAACACATTCACAATACGATCTTTACCAAAAATGGAGATAAAGCGTTGAATCAAAGCAATACGCTCTTTTGTATCTGAATTTCCACGTTTATTGAGCAATGTCCAAACAATAGGTATCGCTATTCCACGATAGACGATGGCTAACATCAAGATATTAATATCTCGTTTTCCCCATTTCCAATTAGTTCTATCCAAAGTTAATTGGACTTTATCGAATGAAAATATATTGAAAATTAACTGAGAAATTTGACGATAATCGAAATACTGATCTGCAAAGAAGCGTTGTATACGTCGATAAAATGATTGTGGTAAGCACTTGATGGGTAAGGCTTTAGATGCAGAAGAAAGATTACATGTCTGTTTTACAATTAATGCAAGCATAATCAGTGTAAAACATTTTGCATGTGACTTGTTCCACTTTAGATATTTGTTTAAGATGAGATGTAACTCATTGAAATGTGTCATCATATTCGTCGTCAGAAAACAAGTATTATGCCATTATTTCAATGAGTTATCTTTTTTTGTCGTGTACAAAG
>NZ_VOYL01000123.1:0-1207 GCF_013420295.1 Acinetobacter sp. YH01018 | reverse complement strand
TGTTCAAATGGCTATTCTACGTTTGATTGGTTTTGGAAAAAAAGAAGAATTTAAGAAAGTGCTAGCAATTTTAAGAAAGAAAAAGCCTGATAGGACAAGGATCCTATGAAATTTGTCGTGTACAGAGGAAAATAATAATTTTATTCGGCTCTATGATGCTTCTTACTGGGTGCGCTACAACTAAAATCACACCTGTACAATTAAGCCAAGGGGAAAAGATTCAAAAAGTTTGTATAAAGCATAACCCTAAAGTGATAGTTCAAAATCTAGAGGACATCATTACTTCTCGTTTGGAATATCACAATATTGTTACTCAAGTTTATAGTGGGGAAAGACCAGAACTATGTGAATATTCACTCAGGTATGTAGCATATCAAAAGTGGGATTTTTCAATGGTACTTACTCAGGCACAATTAATTCTCTATAAAAATGAAAAACGAATTGGGGTTGCTGAATACAAATTACATGCTGGGGGATTATTAAATCCTACTAAGTACAAAAGTAATGAATCCAAAATAGAACCGTTAGTGGATCAGTTAATTGGGGAAATTCAATAATGACATTTATGAAAGTTAAAGCACTGGTTATTAGCGTGCTGATTTTAACTGGTTGTGCAACAGCAGATATTGTTCCTATTGGTAGAGATACCTAGATGATTTCTCAAATGTCAGCTGGTGGAGTATTTACCAATACTTCCAAACTTAAGTCAGATGTAATTTTAAGAGCTAATGCCTTTGCCGAAAGTAAAAATAAGATCGCTATCCCTGTTGCATCCACTGCACAATCTGCTGTTCCAGGTAGACTTCCTAGTTTTGAATATCAGTTTCGATTAGTTGATAAGGATGATCCTAAGCTATTGGTAATGAATTGCGCTCTACTCCTGACAAAATAAACGAAGAAAGAACCATATTGAAGCACGCGTAAGCTTCTTAAAATTGTTTCATCTATGTATATGATTTATCTAAAGCAGAAAGTCCGCCTAGTTGCGGACTTTATTGCATTATCGCCTGTCAAAAATCTATCACTGCACTATGGTTACCACAGCAGAGACTTTTAAAATAACAGGGACCAGCAGAAGATAGAGGTGGTTCCACTTGTTTGAACAACTAAAAGCGTATTTATAAGTGATATTCCGCTCTAGTTAAGCCACCTTGTTTTGTTGGGGTAGCTGATCATAGTAAAACTCATTTGGTGTCATTTTGTCTAG
>NZ_VOYL01000122.1:0-1228 GCF_013420295.1 Acinetobacter sp. YH01018 | reverse complement strand
GTACCAGCGTACGGCCCACAGAATGATGTCACGCTGAAAATGCCGGCCTTTGAATGGGTTCATGTGCAGCTCCATCAGCAAAAGGGGATGATAAGTTTATCACCACCGACTATTTGCAACAGTGCCCCGTCCGGATACTGCCAGATATCGGCGTCCAGGGAGATGTCCTGAAGCGCGGTGTCCGGAATTTCAGGTTTGTGTCTCTACAAAGACTAACTATCAGAAAAACTCATCGAGCATCAAATGAAACTGCAATTTATTCATATCAGGATTATCAATACCATATTTTTGAAAAAGCCGTTTCTGTAATGAAGGAGAAAACTCACCGAGGCAGTTCCATAGGATGGCAAGATCCTGGTATCGGTCTGCGATTCCGACTCGTCCAACATCAATACAACCTATTAATTTCCCCTCGTCAAAAATAAGGTTATCAAGTGAGAAATCACCATGAGTGACGACTGAATCCGGTGAGAATGGCAAAAGCTTATGCATTTCTTTCCAGACTTGTTCAACAGGCCAGCCATTACGCTCGTCATCAAAATCACTAGCATCAACCAAACCGTTATTCATTCGTGATTGCGCCTGAGCGAGACGAAATACGCGATCGCTGTTAAAAGGACAATTACAAACAGGAATCGAATGCAACCGGCGCAGGAACACTGCCAGCGCATCAACAATATTTTCACCTGAATCAGGATATTCTTCTAATACCTGGAATGCTGTTTTCCCGGGGATCGCAGTGGTGAGTAACCATGCATCATCAGGAGTACGGATAAAATGCTTGATGGTCGGAAGAGGCATAAATGCCGTCAGCCAGTTTAGTCTGACCATCTCATCTGTAACATCATTGGCAACGCTACCTTTGCCATGTTTCAGAAACAACTCTGGCGCATTGGGCTTCCCATACAATCGATAGATTGTCGCACCTGATTGCCCGACATTATCGCGAGCCCATCTATACCCATATAAATCAGCATCCAGGTTGGAATTTAATCGCGGCCTCGAGCAAGACGTTTCCCGTTGAATATGGCTCATAACACCCCTTGTATTACTGTTTATGTAAGCAGACAGTTTTATTGTTCATGATGATATATTTTTATCGGCACTGTTGCAAATAGTCGGTGGTGATAAACTTATCATCCCCTTTTGCTGATGGAGCTGCACATGAACCCATTCAAAGGCCGGCATTTTCAGCGTGACATCATTCTGTGGGCCGTACGCTGGTACT
>NZ_VOYL01000121.1:0-1242 GCF_013420295.1 Acinetobacter sp. YH01018 | reverse complement strand
AAGTGTGCTGCGTCATGGTCGATTTGCTCCGGTATTTAAGGCAGTCAAAACTCAGGTGCTCAAGATGGATATTCTTAAGAGTAAATTTAATTTCTTGTAAAAATTTATATAAAAACACACGCCGTTGTCCATATTTCTTGTTTAAATTCAGCTACTTTTTATGAGTATGCCTTTAGAGGTATAGGTAAAATTGGCCAGCCATCGCAGTATTAAAATCAGCCGTATGCTGAGCTGATCCGGCATAAAACTTAATTCAGGGAGTCAATACAGATGGCATGGATAGTTTTAGTTCTGGCCGGTATTTTTGAGATTATCTGGGCCTATTCCATGAAACTTTCAGCCGGTTTTAGCAAACCGATCCCCACCCTCATGACAGTGGTTTTTGTAATTTTAAGCTTTCTGCTGTTGAGCTATGCCATGCGTACGCTGCCCCTAGGCACGGCTTATACCATTTGGTCGGGCATAGGTGTGGTCGGGGCATTTTTGCTGGGCATCTTGATCTTGGGCGAGCAGGCCACCTTGATGCGTATTTTAGCCGCCGTTTTGATTACGGCTGGACTGCTATTGATGAAATTATCCGAGCTCTCCTGATCTGCAATTTGGTGCAGGCCATCAAGCAGATGCGCAGTTTTAATGCATAAAATATTCATATCAGGAATAAATACCGGATTTAGCCGGCATCAAACAGGCCAAATCGGTTATTGGCAAACTTGGCGCGGTATTTGCTTTTTATCAATTGAATTTTGTAAAAGGAGAATGCGATGAGCTATCCGGAACACTTTGTGATTAAGAAAATTCGCTTATTAACACCGACCACCTGTGAGGTGTATATGCTGAATATGAACAAAAAGTTTATGAAAGGCTGGCTGATTCGATGCAATCAGGGTCTGGTTCAGCAGTTTCATGAACAGATGAATCATTTGATGCAGTCTGCCCAGCCTTTTCAGGCATTGTTACAGCTGAAGCAGTTTCATCGGGTAGAGGTTTTATGTTAAGCCAAATCTAGCCAGCAGGAGATTAATTTCCTGCTGGTGCTTTCGCACATCTTAATAAAAATCAATAATTTAAAAAACTTTCCTAAAAATAAAAAAACTTTCCTAAAGCCGTAGACGTCTGAAAAAAAATCCTATATAAATTCTCACAGAGAAAATAATTTTCCTAAAGAGAAAATTAAACATCGCATAGAAACTCATTTTAAAGATTGAGAATTTATAGGAAGCACCCCTATGCCCCAGAACGCTC
>NZ_VOYL01000011.1:0-78843 GCF_013420295.1 Acinetobacter sp. YH01018 | reverse complement strand
GCGCAATAGCCGTGATCGCAGCCCAATTCGATGGATAATCTTTTTCGGATTCAATCAATAATTGAACCGCTCTATCTCTGATTTCAGGGGTATATTTTACTTTTTTCATCGGGACATTCTCTCAGAAAGTTTGGTCTCCGACAAACCCGGTACGGTTCATAGTCATTGCACAACTTCACTGGAGAGATTCACCAACATATTAATCTCTCCAGTGAAGCATCTTAATGAACATAATACACGTTATGCCGAAATCCGTGAGCTTTGGACGTTTGTATTTTTATTGTGGAAGTTAATTTATAAACGTCCAAACTAATTTCAGTAGCAACAACCTATCGGATCACAAAGAACTTTAGCCAAAAATGAACTGATACCAACCTGACCAAACAAACACTTTAAAAGCCAAGATCAAAGCAACAATTAAAATTTGAATCAGCATAAACAAATAAATTAAATCATCTTTTGTAATCATCTAAATCAGCCCTATTTTGATTCATTTTTAGTCAATCGTAACCCGCATGTTATAAATGGGGATAGAAAAATCAGTCCGGAGACTAGACTCAGGACTATGGAATTGCTTATTTAGGGTACTTTCCCCCGTGTTTTTACGGGTTTTGATGTTTTTTTTGATCAGATTTATTAGACATGAAGATCACCCCAAGCAACTAGTTAAATGGAATGAAATAAGACCTTTGAACATGATTGAATGACAACGAGGACATTCAGCAAGGTCGATCTGGTGAATTGCATTAATTTTCATTTAGCCATCCCCCAACCTGAAACATAGAAAATGACAGTGAAAAAAGCGTAAGAAACAAGACAAATGCAAATAGAAATAAAGATTAACTCAATGATCCTATACATCAGCAATCACCCATTTCTTCTTTTAATTCAGCGTTTGTTTTCTTATAGAGATCTGCATATCGCTGTTCAGTGGGTAGCTAAGATCAAGATTAGAATTTTAAAATAAAGGAGCTGGTTTAATGATTTGATGAATCACTTTGAATACGGCCATCGACCAGATTGATGGTGCGATCACAGGTCGCAGACAGACGTGGATCGTGCGTTACCAGCAGTACAGCACAATCACGTTCGCGATGCACTTTACGGAACAGTTCAAACATTTCTGCAGCCGTCTGGGTATCCAGATTCCCTGTAGGTTCATCAGCTAATAATAGCGCTGGTTCTGTAATCAGTGCCCGGGCAATCGCCACCCGCTGTTGCTGCCCTCCCGAAAGTTCATTCGGTTTACGATCCGCAAACTGTTCAAGACCGACTGCTGCAAGCAGTTCACGCGCTCGCTCCAGTGCCTGTTTGTCCGGCTTGCCATGTGTCAGCATTAACGGCATAAGTACATTGTTTAAGGCAGTAAAAGCCTGAATAAGATGATGAAACTGAAACACGAAACCGATACTGTTGCCGCGTAGCGCAGTACGTCCGGCATCATCCATGCGACTGGTTGGCTGACCCAGCAAATACAGCTCACCGCTGCTAGGTTTATCCAGCAAACCTAAAATATTCAATAAGGTACTTTTACCGGAACCGGATGGACCAATCAGCGCAGCAAAATCATTGCGGGCGATACGCAAATCGATTCCATGTAATACTTCAACTTCATTGGGCTGCCCGATATTATAAGATTTATGCAGCGCTTCTAGGCGCAGTACTTCCTGAGACTGGTCAGACATGACGAATCGCCTCCACAGGGTCCAATGCTGCTGCCCGGCGCGATGGTATCGCAGCAGCCAGTACGCCAGTCAGCGTAGCCAGTAACAAGGCCAGTATTACCAGATTGATCGAAAGAGGAATGTAAAACAGACCCGGGCCAAAGGTGTTGAATATCCACACCAGACCATAACTGACCGCACTGCCTAAAACTGAACCCAGCAGGCCAAATATTGCGCCCTGAAACAGGAAAATTCGTAAAATTTGCAATTGGGTCGCGCCAGTCGCGCGTAAAATACCGATTTCCCGGGTACGCTGCACCACGCTGACCGACATAACGCTGGCAATTCCAAATGCCACGGAAATTGCCACAAAGATAATAATCATATTGGTTGACAGGCTCTGAGCGGTAATTGCATTCATCAGCTGAGCATTGGTTTTAATCCAGCTTTCGGCTTTTAATGAGGTCAAGCGTCCTATCTGTGCAGCAATATTGTCTGCCTCAAAAATATCTGAAATAGTCAGGTCAATCACTGTAACTCCACCAGGTAAACTGAGTAAGGACTGTGCCTGTTTCAAGTCCAGATACACATAGCGCGCATCCAGTTCGCGTACCCCAAGTTCAAAGATCCCGGCCACATTGACCAATGCACTGTTCTCCCGCCCCGTATCCAGCCGTAACTTGCTTCCCACCTGCACACCCAGATCTTTGGCGAGCTGACTGCCAATCATTACATCGTCTGCACCGATGCGCAACTGACCGCTTAACAGATATTCTCTCAGTGGGATAATCTGTTGATAACGTTCAAGATTAATACCCACCAAGGCGACAGATTGAATGGCATCACCCCTTTGCACAAAGGCCGGCCCGGATACCACCGGAGATACGGCGGTCAGTACCGGCAACTGATCTAAAGTCTCAGTAATCTGCTGCCAGTTGTTAATTGAGCGCAGGCGCTGTGCCCGCTTGTCTTCCTGCAATAATTGCACCGTTCCTGCAGCAGGCTGCACAATCTGATTCACCTCATCCGGTGACAGCAAACGGATATGCGCCTGAGTACCCAAAGTACGTTCGACAATATTCGACTGCAATCCTTGAATTAAAGCACTGATAAAAATGATGACAGCCACACCCACTGCAACACCCACAGTAATCATGATGGACTGTGCACGGCCTTCACGCAAAAAACTGATTGCGATTGTCCATTCTGTCCAGAGCCGCCCGAAAAAGTTTTTCAATCGAATTTCACCGGTAATTCATTTTTACTATTTGTATCATCAGCCTGATGATTCCAGGGTGTTTTTTGCTGTTTTAAGCGTACCCTCTCACCCTCTGTTAAGGGTGCTTCGGCATTGGCCAGCACCTGATCACCATCACTCAAACCTGAAACCACTTCTGACATGGCCAGGCCACGTAAACCTAAGCTGACTTGCTGATATTTTATTTTTCCATCACGTACCAATAGCACACTGGCCTTATCGCCTTTGATACTGCTTAAAGCATCGTTTGGAATAGCCAATGCCCGCTCTCGTCTGTTGGTCTCGACATTCACCGACACCGTCATATCCTGACGCAGAAAATCAGGCACCGGATCGACGGCTAAGCGAACCTCTACCGTACCACGCTGCGGATCAATGCTTGGCGCTATAAAATTGATCCGGGCCGGAAAAGCTTGATCCGGATAGGCATCAGAAATGACCATTGCCTTTTGCTGTAAAGCAAGTTGCGGTAAATTTCGCTCATCTAAAGGCACACGAATTTCTGTATTGCCCTTCAATGCGATGCTAAATAAAGTCTGACCCGGTTGGATCAGATCACCCGGTTCCACATCCAGAGTGAGTACCGTACCGGTGACTGTAGAGCGAATTTTAGTTTTGGCCAGTTGAGCCTGGGCTGCAGCAAGTTGCTCACGAAGCTTGGCTTCCTCGACTTGACCAGGTGCCAATGCTGCTGTTTTTAGACGTACTGTTTCAAAATTATTGCGGGCGACTCTTTCCGCTTCCACGGCCTGTTCTATTTCTTCTGCTGAGAGTATGCCAGCTTCTAGATTACGTCTACGTGCTGCTTCCCGACTGGCCTGTTCCAGCTGGGCTTTGGCAGTGGCCAGTTCTGCTACTGCCTGTGGACGCCGGCTGGTTGCGAGTTCGGTCAGAGCCACTTCAGCTTGTCGTACCTGTGCACGCAGTTCATCCGATTTTAAGACGAGCAGTAAATCACCCGGCACCACCTGATCACCTTCCTGCACAAACCGCTCAAGAACGACACCGGTAATTTCGCTGCCCACCTGAGCACGTGATACGGTTGCTACACGGCCAGTCGCTACTACATTTTGCACCAGAGGCCTGTATGTCAGGGTATATCCTGGTAACACAGGTCCCTGCCACCATCGAAATAGAGCATAGCTTGCTGCAAGTATAAGCAGCAGGATGATAATCACAAATTTATAGCGAACAACGCGCAATGAATCTCTCCAGTTCAGCTTAAGAGCTTGGTACATCTAACAGCAAGTACTGTTGCTCTGTAGAATTGTATGCTTCAACTTGTTATTGACAATAAGATTTTTTGAAAAGCCTCATGAAATTAAACCATTACACTATGGTAGCGATCGGCCTGTTGTGAATTGGCTAGGATTCAAATGAGTCATATAAAGATAAACGAAAAATAACCCCGCTTACACCTATTTCCGTATTTTTACTACTTTAAAATTCATAAGCCAGTTTAACTTAAACGGAAGGGTCGCCCAAATTCAAGATATCTCTATTGATCTTTTGATAGACCTTATTGTGGCTATGCACTAATTTTCACTATGCGAAATTCAATAATAGAAAATGAGGATCTGTTGATAATTCGTCTATATTTGCGAGTGCAAGTATTTTTTAGAGGATGTGAGGCAAGAAATACTAAATTTAGTCATTCTAAACGAGTGGTTCACAATGAGGTAATAGCAAAAAAGATCTAGTCCATGGCTGTGCTTTGTTCTGGCTCAGGTTTTGATTCTCAAATGATCACAATATACATATAAAAATAGACCCCTTACTATGTAGTGCATAATAAGAGGTCTTTATTTAGGGGACTATTAGAAGTTATAGATTGCAACTGCATTTAAGCGGTTGTCTTCACCTGTCTTGCTAGCAAAAGTTTCACGTTCACCATAGACATATTCAAGACCAAAACTCAAAGGCTTGGTTGGGCTATAAAAAACATTTGCCCAGGCTTGCCAGAGGTCTTTATTGGCTGTAGCTGCACTTCCTGGAGCATCCAGATAATTTTGATCTTTATCAAAAGTCATATAGCCGTAGCCCAAAGTGCCATGTAATTTGTCACTAAATTTTTGGGTAACACCTAGCATAATAGAATCAAATTCGTTTTGTACAAGACTACCATCTGCTTCTACAACAACACCTTTATTGGCAAATGATACGAAGCTGCTATCGCCTTTAACATGGTAATAATCTGCTTTTAAGGTGGTACCAGGTACGACATCATACTTTGCACCTACACCTACTCCCCATGCCATTTCTTCTTCAGAATTGATACGCTTTTCATGACCCATGGCACGTACGCTGACATTTAAGTTATCTGCAAATTGATGATTTAAACGTGCGGTTAACGCCGGTAAACGCTGAGTGATCACCTTATCAGTGACCAATTTATCTTTAGGATCTTCAGCAGCTAATACCAAATTGGTTTGTGGATTAAATTTGGTGGTATAACGCACTTGTGGTGTACGTTTCACAGCACCACCAACGTATGCATTTGCATCAATAGTTTCTGGCATATAATCCGGTACTGCAAAGTTTGACCAGGTTTGCCCCAACAGCCAGTTACCATAATTTACATAGGCATGACGGATACGCAGATTATCGAAGTTAGCTCCACCCAAAAAGTCGACTTCAATTTTACCTTTGACCTCTTGCTCAGAAGCCTGAGTTTTAAAATCAAGGCCTAAACGCGTTGCAGATAAAGTCGAGCTTAAACGGTCGCTATTTCCGGCAGTACCTTCCAGTGCCACGTTATTGATCTGGTTATATGGCCAATCGATAGGACCGCCATCAACCTTATAAGAGGCATCTAAACGCACATTACCATATAAATTAAACTCGGCGCCTTTGGCAGTTTTTAATACAGGGTTCGCTGGCACAGTTGCTGCAGTACGTTGTATGTTAGCAATTGCTGTTGCAGTTTGTGCATTCTGTACTTTTTGCTGCTCCACCAAACTACGTAAAGCTTGAACTTCCTGTCTAAGCTGTTCAATTTCATTTTGCTGCTGGGTTTGTGCTTGCGCTGCAACACTCATTCCTCCCATGCTTAATGCAATCATGCTTATCATGAGCGTACGCTGCATATTTGGTCGAACCGTTGTTGCTTGTAAATCAGTTGTTTGGGTTAATGTTTTCGCGTTCATCCTAAACTCGCTTGTTATTGTGCCGTCAAATTCTAGCAACAGATCACCATCGCTTACGATGGCGATCTATATCATTGATGATAGTAGATTAATGGAAAGGTAAAGAAATTATTGGGTGACTTTTTGTGCAACAGGACTGCTTTTGACAGCAGATTCTGCAAGGGCTTGGCCTTCTACAGAAGATTTTAGATTAACCATGAAAACAGCCAGCGCAGCGATCACACCCGGAATAGCGATGGCAAAGAAGTTCATTTGGTGTGGCAATTCAAAAGTTAATAAAGTTCCGGTCAGTACTGGTCCTACGATCGCTCCGATACGGCCAATCCCTGAAGCCCAACCCATGCCGGTAGAACGTACAGTCGATGGGTAATATTGTGCGACGAAGGTATATAGCAGAATTTGTGAACCGATAGTCGAGGCACCTGCCAAGGCAATCAGGGCATACAATACAAACTGTGGACTGTTAAAACCAAGCAGAACCAGAGCCGATGCACCGCATATAAACATGATGGTCAATACTTTTTTGATGTGGAACTTGTCTGCCAGGTAGCCACCGCCAATCGCGCCAATCATGCCGCCAATGTTCAGGGCAAACAGGAAGATCATACTTGCGCCCAGTGAATAACCTGCCTGAATCATTAGTTTTGGTAACCAGCTGCCTAAAGCATATACCATCAACAGGCACATGAAGAAAGCCAGCCAGAACATGAAGGTACTAAAGCTACGGCCTTGCTGGAACAATGCTTTGAGTGGCGCTTCATCACCTTTTTTCACCTCATTCAGGACAAATTCAGTTTGAGCTGTAATCTGCTGTTCTGGTGACAATTTTTGGATAATGACGTGGGCCTTTTCTGTTTCTTTTTTAACAGTCAGGTACATCAGCGATTCTAGCAGGAATTTCCAGATAACCGGCAAAAGTAATAATGGAGTACCGGCAAGAAGGAACATGATTTTCCAGCCAAACTGTGGAACCAACCATGCGCCCAATAATGCAGATGACATTCCACCAATCGCATAACCACTAAACATCAGGGCAACCAGCGTGCTGCGGATACGTTTTGGTGCATATTCGGTCATGAGGGCAACCACGTTTGGCATTACGCCACCAATTCCCAAACCGGCTAAGAAGCGAAGAATACCGAACTCAGTAGGGTTACTGGCAAAAGAACCTAAAAAGGTAAAACCACTGAAAAGTGCAACACAGATCATGATTGTTTTTTTACGGCCAATCTTGTCAGAGAGAGTACCAAAGCTCATGGCACCGAACATCATGCCGAATAATGCGGTACTGGCCAGTAAACCCGCCTGTACGGTACTGAGTGCCCATTCCTGCATTAACAATGGTAGAGCCACTCCGTAAATCACCAGGTCATAACCGTCAAAGATAATGATCAACAGACACCAAAGCAACACACCCCAGTGAAATGGCGTAAATTTTGCCTCATCGATCAGCGTATTAATATTCACTTTATTTGTAGACATCTCCACCTCCTAATTGTGAAGTTCAGTTTCTGGTGCTCACAATGCAGAAGATGCGAAAAAATGTCCAAAACTGAATAGGCATGTTTCTATACCTATAAAGTCTGGTTTAGGTCAAAATCCTGTATTTACTATGCTTTAGATATATTAAAGACCATGAGACCCATCACCTTTTTATATAAAAATATTTTATTGAGTCTCATTATTTGGAGAAATTTTCTATATTTAAGGTTTTTAAGGGTGTTTTTTACTGTACCTGATCAGAACACGGTACGATCATATTGCACCGCTTCCAGGTCATAAACCTGATATACCGCATCAAACAGAAACTGGATGTATTCACTTTCATCCATATTCCGAATGGCCATAAAGACTGGACTCACCGCAAAACTGTCTAATATCGGTATAAAGTTTAAATGCGCCAATTTAATGTTTTTGGCACTTTCCGGCACCAGGCAAATTCCCTCTCCAGCGGCAACAAAACCGAGTGCAAGCTGCAGTTCACGTACTTCACGAACATTTTTGGGTTCCAGTCCATACTCGGAAAATATACCACGGACCTGACTGGCAAAATTGGCCTTGCCAGTATTGGGATACAAGAATAACTGGTGATCTACCAGTTCCGACAGGTTCACACCAGAACGCTGTCCTAAAGGATGGCTGGCATGCACTGCCGCCACAAGAGGCTCTTCACGAAGTAGTACACGTTTAATCGCAGGATCAGAAATTCTTAAACGGCCAAAGCCGACATCAATTTTTCCTTCTTTAAGCGCCTGAATCTGCTCATAGGTATTCATTTCCATCATTTCAATCTTGAGATAAGGATGCTGCTGTTTAAAAAGAAACATGATGCGCGATAGCAAACCGAACAATAAAGAACCGACAAAACCAATGGTAATGGTCCGATCGGCAATCCCGATACGTTTCGTCATCGATTTTATTTCTTCAGCATTAGACAAAAGTTTAACCGCATGCTGATAAAAAAATTGTCCTGCTTCCGTAGTCTTAAGTGGACGACTACCCCGCTCAAACAGCTGAATATCTAGCTCTTGCTCTAAATTTTGGATCTGTCGGCTTAAAGGAGGTTGAGCAATAAAGAGTTTTTCAGCCGCTTTGGTAAAACTTTGCTCTTCAACCACTGCAACGAAGTAGCGTAAATGTCTAAGTTCCATAGTTAAAAATACCTTTAAAGTATAAAAAAATGCAAAATTGATCTTCGACCAATTAAAACTATTCCTTTAAGGTATATCACAAGACAGGCATAAAGCAAGATCGAGAATTTTAAAGATGTATAAGTCTATAGAAACGTTGCTGGTGGAAATTCCAACCATCCGTCCCCACAAGATGGCTGTCGCAACCATGCAAACCCAGACACTGGTGTTGGTTAAAATTACCACAGAAGATGGTTATGTAGGCTGGGGCGAAGCAACCACTATTGGTGGATTAGGCTATGGTGAAGAAAGCCCGGAAAGTGTCAAAGTTAATATTGATACTTATTTCGCACCGCTTTTAAAAACATTATCCGGTTTAAATGTTGCACAAACATTACAGGTAATCAAAAAAAATATTAATGGCAACCGCTTTGCCAAATGTGCCATTCAGACTGCCCTGCTGGATATTAAGGCACAACGTCTCAACCTGCCACTCAGTGAAGTATTAGGTGGACGTTTACGAAACAGTATTCCGGTACTTTGGGTATTGGCTTCAGGTAATACCGAGAAAGATATTGCTGAAGCGCAGAAAATGATTGAGGCAAAACGCCACAATGTGTTCAAACTGAAAATTGGTTCACGCCCGGTTGAAGAAGATGTTGAACATGTACTGGCGATCAAGAAAGCCTTGGGCAAAGACATCTCGATTCGTGTCGATGTAAACCGTGCCTGGTCTGAGCTTGAAGCGATCAAGGGTATTCAGTTGTTACAAGATGGTGGTGTTGATCTGATTGAACAGCCATGTGCAATTGACAATCTGGATGCAATGCGACGCCTGACTCGCCGTTTTGATGTGGCCATCATGGCGGATGAATCCTTGATGGGTCCTCACTCAGCTTATCAAATTGCACGTAACAATGGTGCATCAGTTTTTGCAGTAAAAGTGGCCCAATCAGGCGGTTTGGTTGAAGGCTGTGAGGTTGGAAAAGTCGCTAAACTGGCAGGTATCGACCTGTACGGCGGCACCATGCTGGAAGGCCCGGTGGGTACGATTGCCTCTGCTCATGTCTTCTCTACCTTTGAAAATCTGGCGTATGGAACCGAACTGTTTGGTCCATTGCTGCTTACCGAAAATATTTTGAAAACCCCGCTCAACTATCAGAACTTTGAACTTGAGATTCCGAACGGTCCAGGTCTGGGTATTGAGCTGGATGAAAACAAGATTGACAACTTGCGTCGTCAGTAATCAGGAGAAACCCATGCTTTTCCATGTACGTATGGATGTAAATATTCCACGTGATATGCCCGTTGAACAGGCCAATGAAATTAAAGCCGTTGAAAAGGTTTATTCACAGGAATTGCAGCGTCAAGGCAAATGGCGTCATATCTGGCGCATTACTGGCCAATACTCAAACATCAGTATTTTTGATGTCGAGAGCAATGAAGAACTGCATGACATTTTACAGGGTCTTCCACTCTACCCTTACATGAACATTGAAGTGATGGCATTAAACCGTCACCCCTCATCTGTTCGTGAAGATGACACCTGATTTAACCCTGAAAACTGGAATAAACCTTTGTTCCAGTTTCACAAAAAAACATATTTAACATACCAAGTAGCAAACAAGGAAAGTGGCAGCCATCTATCTCTTTAAGCAGAGATATTCGCCACCAAAGCACCCCTCCAAGGAGTAATAAAATGGATCGTCAAACCATTGAAAATGTAGTTAAAGCTTGTAACGTAGACACTTCTGAAGGTCCAGTAGATGCCCGTTTACAACAAGTTGTTGTTCGTCTGGTTACAGACTTTTACCAAGCCATTGAAGATCTTGATCTGAGCCAATCTGAAGTTTGGAAAGGTGTAGAAGCGCTGATCGACATGGCAAAAGCTGATGAGTTTGCACTGTTAGGTTCAGCAATCGGCCTGGAACACTTCCTGGACTTGCGTGCTGATGAAGCTGATGCAAAAGCAGGTTTAACGGGTGGTACACCACGTACAATCGAAGGCCCTCTATATGTTGCTGGTGCACCTGAATCAACAGGTTTCGCTCGCATGGACGATGGTACTGAAGAAGGTAAAATCCCGACACTTATCATCGAAGGTAAAGTAACTGACACTGATGGTGAAGTTCTTTCTGGTGCTAAAGTAGAAATGTGGCATGCCAACAGCAACGGTAACTACTCTTACTTCGACAAATCTCAGTCGCACTTCAACCTTCGTCGTACCATCCTGAGTGATGAAAACGGTAACTACACTGCGCAAACCACTATGCCTGTAGGTTACGGTTTGAACCCTGAAGGTCCGTTACAACACATGTTGAACAAGCTTTCTCGTCACGGTCAGCGTCCTGCACACGTGCATTACTTTATCTCTGCACCAGGTCACCGCAAGTTGACAACTCAGTTCAACATCGAAGGCGACAAATACCTTTGGGATGACTTCGCATTCGGTACTCGCGAAGGTCTGGTAGCAACTGCGGTTGACGTTACTGACGAAGCTGAAATTGCGCGTCGCGGCTTGAAAGGTCCTTTCAAACATATCCAGTTCGACGTTGTACTTCAAAAAGACAAAGAAGGTGCACCTTCTACTGAAGTTGAACGTCGTCGCGCAAGCGCTTAATTAGCAAACAAGGAACTGCAACGCTTCATTCCCCAAAGAAGGGCAATGAAGCGCTGTGGTGACTTCCCTAAAATTTGGAAAGTCGGAGAACGGACATGCCACGTATTCCTGTAATCAATACCAACCATCTAGATCGTATCGATGAATTACTTGTTGAAAATTATGAAACAGGTGAATTCAAACTCCATCGTTCAGTATTTACTGATGAAGCCTTATTTGACTTAGAGATGAAATATATCTTTGAAGGCAATTGGGTTTACTTGGCACATGAAAGCCAAATTCCGAATATCAACGATTACTACACCACGAACATTGGCCGTCAGCCAATCATCATTGCGCGTAACCGTAATGGCGAACTGAATGCCATGATCAATGCCTGTTCACACCGTGGTGCAGAGCTTTGCCGTTACAAACGCGGTAACAAAGCAACTTATACCTGCCCTTTCCACGGCTGGACATTCAACAACTCTGGTAAGTTGTTAAAAGTTAAAGATCCTTCTGATGCCGGTTATTCTGACTGCTTCAACAAAGAAGGTTCACACGACCTGAAAAAAGTTGCACGTTTTGAAAACTACAAAGGCTTCCTGTTCGGTAGCTTGAATCCAGACGTTCCTTCTCTTGAAGAATATCTTGGTGAAGCAACTAAAATCATCGACATGATCGTTGGTCAGTCTGAAGAAGGTCTTGAAGTTCTGCGTGGTGCGTCTACCTATACCTACGAAGGTAACTGGAAACTGACTGCTGAAAACGGTGCTGATGGTTATCACGTTTCTGCAGTTCACTGGAACTATGCTGCGACAACTCAGCAACGCAAAGAAAAACAAGGCGGCGACAACATCCGTGCGATGAGTGCTGGTTCTTGGGGTAAACAAGGCGGTGGTTCTTACGGTTTCGAAAATGGCCACATGCTCCTTTGGACGCAATGGGCAAACCCGGAAGACCGTCCAAACTTCCCGAAAAAAGACGAATACACCGAGAAATACGGTGCAGCCATGGCGAAATGGATGATCGAGCGTTCTCGTAACCTGTGTATCTATCCAAACGTTTACTTCATGGATCAGTTCGGTTCACAAATCCGTGTACTGCGCCCGATCTCTGTCGATAAGACTGAAGTAACCATCTACTGTATCGCGCCTAAAGGTGAAGCACCTGAAGCACGTGCACGTCGTATCCGTCAATACGAAGACTTCTTCAACGCGTCTGGTATGGCAACTCCGGATGACCTGGAAGAATTCCGCGCATGTCAAGCAGGCTACCAGGGTATCGCGCTTGAATGGAATGATATGAGCCGCGGTTCTAAACACTGGATCCAAGGTCCAGATGAGGCTGCCAATGAAATCGGTTTAAAACCAAAACTTTCTGGCGTTAAAACTGAAGACGAAGGTCTATACCTGGCTCAACACGAGTTCTGGTTGAAACTGATGAAAAAAGCAATTGCTGCTGAAAAAGAGATTGCTGCTGCAGGAGAACAAGCATGAGCGCGATTACTTTAGAAAATATTGCTCAATTCCTTTACCGCGAAGCGCGCTTCCTGGACGACGAGCAATGGGATAACTGGTTAGCGTGCTACGCTCCGAATGCACAGTTCTGGATGCCAGCCTGGGATGACAATGACACCTTGACCGAAGATCCTCAGTCTGAAATCTCCCTGATTTTCTATCCGGACCGTCAAGGTTTGGAAGACCGTGTATTCCGTATCAAGACTGAACGTTCTTCAGCAACCATGCCGGATACCCGTACCAGCCACAACATCAGCAACATTGAAATTGTGGAACAAAACGGTGACCAGGTGACTGTACGTTTTAACTGGAATACTTTGAGTTTCCGTTACAAGAAAAACTACAGCTACTTCGGTATGTCGCGTTATGTGATCGATTTCTCTGGCGAACAGCCAAAAATCCTGAACAAGTACGTGGTACTGAAAAACGACTATATCAACCAAGTTATTGATGTTTACCACATCTAAGCTGATTAGATTTAAAAACCGGCCTTGGCCCAATGGAATGTTGGCCCGGGCCACCTGATGTTTTAACTCATTTGTAGGATACTTGCCATGTCAAACCATAATGTTGCACTTCAATTTGAAGATGGCGTAACGCGTTTTATTACTGTTGTTGACGGTGAAACTCTTTCTGACGCAGCATATCGCCAAAAGATCAATATTCCGCTAGATTGCCGTGATGGTGCATGTGGTACGTGTCGTGCATTTTGTGAATCAGGCACTTATGATATGCCGGAAGAAACTTATATCGAAGATGCTTTAACACCTGAAGAAGCGGCTGAAGGCTATGTACTGGCTTGCCAGTGCCACCCGACGTCTGATGCTGTATTCCAGATTCAGGCAACTTCTGATGTTTGTAAAACTCAAATTCATACTTATCAAGGTACTCTAACTTCTGTTGAGAACCTCTCTGAATCAACGATTACTTTTGAAATCGAACTTGACGCTGCTGAGCCAGAAATTAATTTCCTGGCAGGCCAATATGTCAATGTCGGTATTCCTGGTACATCTGAAACCCGCTCTTACTCTTTCAGCTCTAAACCGGGTGACCGTAAAACCGGTTTCGTTGTTCGTAATGTCCCGAATGGCAAAATGAGCAGCTTCCTGAGCCAAACGGCTAAAGTGGGCGACAAGATGAATTTTACCGGTCCTTTCGGTAGCTTCTATTTACGTAATGTTGCACGCCCTGTCGTGATGCTGGCAGGTGGTACAGGTATTGCCCCTTTCTTGTCCATGTTATCCGTTCTTGAAGAAAAAGGGTCAGAACAGCCTGTACGTCTGGTATTTGGTGTAACCAACGACTTTGACCTGGTTGCATTAGAGCGCCTTAACGAACTTCAAGCGAAATTACCATGGTTCGAATACCGTACCGTTGTGGCAAACCCGGAATCTGCACATGAGCGTAAAGGTTATGTCACAGGCCATATTGATAATGAATGGTTAAACGGTGGTGACGTAGACATCTACTTATGTGGTCCAGTCCTTATGGTCGAAGCGGTTCGTGGCTGGTTAGAAGCTGAAGGTGTTAAACCAGCAAACTTCCTGTTCGAAAAATTCTCTGCAAACTAAGTTGGAGAATCAAATGAATTGCGCAAAAAGATTTGAAAATAAAGTTGTTATCGTAACCGGTGCCGCACAAGGCATCGGTCGCGGTGTAGCGCTACAAGTGGCCAGCGAAGGTGCTCAAGTTGTTCTAGCAGATATATCTGATTATGTAGAAGAAACATTAGCAGAAATTGAAGCACAAGATGGTGATGCAATTATCGTCAAAGCCAACCTGGAAACCTTTGCAGGTGCAGAATCTGTGGTTGCCCAAGCAATTGAGACCTATGGTCGTGTTGATGTGCTCATCAACAACGTCGGTGGTGCGATCTGGATGAAACCCTTTGAAGAATTTTCTGAAGAAGAAATTATCAAGGAAGTGAATCGTTCATTATTCCCAACCATGTGGTGCTGTCGTGCAGTACTACATGAAATGATTAAAAATCAACAAGGTACAATTGTCAACGTATCTTCAATTGCAACACGCGGTATTAACCGTGTGCCTTATTCGGCTTCAAAAGGGGGTGTGAATGGTTTAACCGCTTCCCTCGCCTTTGAACATGCCAAAGACGGAATTCGTGTCAATGCTGTTGCGACAGGTGGAACAGAAGCCCCGCCACGCAAGGTACCGCGTAATGCCAACCCACTGACTGAATCTGAAAAAGACTGGATGCAGCAAGTGGTTGATCAAACCATTGACCGTACCTTTCTGGGACGCTATGGCACGATTCAGGAACAAGTCAATGCCATCACTTTCCTGGCATCTGACGAATCGTCTTATATGACAGGAACAGTGGTTCCCGTTGGTGGTGGTGATCAGGGCTAACCCTGATCATAGGCGTGGTACAGGATCATTGATTTATCAGCATGGAGGCAGTAGCAATGACGACCCTGTTTAAAAGCTTAAAAGATGACTGGTCTGTGTCAGCAACGGTTGCAGGATTTCTAGCCGTGCTGATTTCCTATTCCGGGCCATTAATCATCTTTTTCCAGGCAGCACAAAAAGCCAATGTTGACCCCAGCATGATGATTTCATGGATCTGGGGAATCTCTATTGGTGCAGCAGTTGCTGGGATTTTTTTATCAATCAGGTACAAAGTCCCGGTCATCACGGCCTGGTCAGCGCCAGGCACAGCACTGCTGGTCACGCTATTCCCCAATATTTCTTTAAATGAAGCGGTCGCTGCTTATATCACAGCCGCTTTGGTGATTCTTTTTATTGGTTTGACAGGCTATTTCGACAAGCTGCTGAAGTGGATTCCCCAATCCATTGCAGCGGGCATGATGGCCGGGATTTTATTTCAATTTGGCTTGGGACTGTTCACCGCTACAAACAGCATGCCCCTGATCGTGTTTGGCATGCTACTGGTTTTTTTAGTATCCAAGCGCGTAAGTCCACGCTACAGCATGGTTTGGGTACTGCTTGCAGGGGTTTTACTCAGTTTAATCCTCGGCAAAATGAATCCAGTCACTGTTGATTTCAGCCTTGCCATTCCGCAGTGGATTAGCCCTGAATGGTCAATCAATGGCATGCTGAATCTGGCGATTCCCCTAATCTTGGTCAGTCTTAGCGGGCAGTTTTTGCCCGGCATGGCGATTATGAAACTCAGTGGGTATGACACACCTGCAAAACCGATTATCACCACCACCAGTATTGCATCGCTTGCTGTGGCTTGTGTGGGTGGCATCACCATTGTTTTGGCATCCATTACAGCTGCCTTGTGTATGGGTAAGGATGCACATGAACTTAAAGATAAGCGGTATATCGCAGGAATCGCCAATGGTGTGTTTTATATTTTAGGCGGTTTATTTGCAGGCAGCATTGTCATGCTGTTCAGCCTGCTGCCGAAAGAACTGGTGGCAGCACTTGCAGGCCTTGCCCTATTGGGTGCCATTGCCACCAATGTTTCAGTGGCCATGAAAGATGAAAGCGAACGTGATGCAGCCTTAATCACTTTTTTAGCTACGGCATCCGGTATGCATTTCCTCGGATTGAGTTCGGTGTTTTGGGGCATTTGTATCGGTCTCGTCGCCCATCTTTTATTAAGCAAACCCAAAACAGGTCCGACAGTGTCAAACACTGTTTCCCTCTCCCAAACTGAAACTAAATAATTTTAGCGTTAGGAACGATTATGATCGATAAAAGCGTGGCTTCATTAACGGAAGTCCTCTCTCAAATTAAAGATGGTTCGACCATCATGATTGGCGGTTTTGGTACAGCGGGTCAGCCGGCAGAGCTGATTGATGGCCTGATTGAGCTTGGCATCAAGGATCTGGTTATTGTAAATAACAACGCTGGTAATGGCGACTACGGTCTGGCCAAACTTTTAAAGACGGGTGCTGTGCGCAAGATCATCTGTTCTTTCCCGCGTCAGTCTGACTCTTGGGTGTTTGATGAACTTTACCGTGCCGGAAAAATCGAACTGGAACTGGTTCCTCAAGGTAACCTGGCTTGCCGTATTCAGGCTGCTGGTATGGGCTTGGGTCCAATCTACACGCCTACAGGTTTCGGAACATTGCTGGCTGAAGGCAAACCGACCCTGAACTATGAAGGCAAAGACTTCGTTTTAGAAAACCCGATCAAGGCGGATTTTGCCTTAATCAAGGCGCATAAAGGCGACCGTTGGGGCAACCTGGTGTACCGTAAATCTGCGCGTAACTTCGGTCCGATCATGGCCATGGCTGCTGATGTGACTATTGCTCAGGTTGCTGAAGTGGTTGAACTGGGTGCACTGGATCCTGAACACATCATCACCCCGGGAATTTTTGTTCAACACGTTGTTCAAGTTAAACCTGCACAATAATCGGTATCGGAGAGAAACCATGAGCTATAGCAAACTGACCCGTGACCAGATCGCTGAACGTGTGGCACAAGATATTCCTGATGGCGCCTATGTCAACCTCGGCATTGGCTTACCCACCAAAATTTCCAGCTACCTGCCTTCAGACAAAGACGTATTCTTGCACTCTGAAAATGGCCTGTTGGCTTTCGGTCCTCCTCCTGCTGAAGAAGACCGTGATCCTGAGCTGATCAATGCCGGTAAAGAATTTGTGACCTTACTTGAAGGTGGTGCCTTCTTCCACCACGGTGATTCATTCGCCATGATGCGTGGTGGTCACCTGGACATCGCGGTATTGGGTGCTTTCCAGGTCGCTGAAAATGGGGACTTGGCCAACTGGCATACCGGTGCACCGGATGCGATTCCTGCGGTGGGCGGGGCAATGGACTTAGCCGTTGGTGCGAAAAAAGTCTTTATTACCACCGAGCATGTGACTAAAAAAGGCGAGCCAAAAATTGTCGCTGAGTTGGCTTACCCTGCGACTGGCCTGAAATGTGTTGACCGAATATATACCGACCTGTGTGTGATTGATGTCACTCCTGAAGGCATGAAAGTGATTGAGAAAGTTGAAGGTCTGTCATTTGAAGAATTACAGTCGATGACCGGTGCCAAACTGATTGATGCAACTCAATCAAATTAAGGGGAAGTCCCTCCTTTATTAAAGGAGGGATTTAGGGAGGATTTGAGGAATAAAACTACTTCATTAAATCCCTCCCTTGCGAAGCAATGCTTCTCACCCTTTAAAAAAGGGAGGAGTTTTCTTCTTTTAAATATGTGAGAAATACACAATGAAAAATGCCTATATCGTAGATGCCATCCGTACCCCATTTGGCCGTTATGCCGGTGGCCTTGCTCCTGTTCGTACCGATGACTTGGGTGCACTTCCAATCAAAGCTTTAATGGAACGCAACCCATCAGTCAATTGGGAACAGGTTGATGACGTGATTTATGGCTGTGCCAACCAGGCCGGTGAAGATAACCGTAACGTGGGGCGTATGTCTGCACTTTTAGCCGGTTTACCCTACCAAGTACCAGCAACGACGATTAACCGTCTTTGCGGTTCATCACTGGATGCCATTGCCATGGCTGCGCGTACCATTAAAGCCGGTGAAGCTGAACTGATTATTGCTGGCGGTGTCGAGTCAATGAGTCGTGCGCCATTTGTCATGGGTAAATCTGAATCTGCCTATGGTCGTAGTCAAAAAATTGAAGACACCACCATGGGCTGGCGTTTCATTAACCCGAAACTGAAAGAAATGTACGGCGTAGAAACCATGCCGCAAACTGCTGAAAACCTGGCGGAACAGTTCAATATTAACCGTGCAGATCAGGACCAGTTTGCTTTAACCAGCCAGCAACGTACAGCGGCAGCACAAGCACGTGGTTTCTTTGCCAAAGAAATTATTCCTGTGGTGATTCCACAACGTAAAGGCGATGCTGTTGTAGTGGATAAAGACGAACATCCACGTGCAACAACACCAGAAGCTTTGGCAAAACTCAAGCCAGTCGTGAAAGCCGATGGTACCGTAACTGCAGGTAATGCTTCCGGGATCAATGATGGTGCGGCTGCCCTATTAATTGCATCTGACGAAGCAGTTGCTCAACACGGCTTAAAACCACGTGCCAAAATTATTGGCTCAACCGTCGTGGGTGTTGAACCACGCATTATGGGCTTTGGTCCTGCACCTGCAATCAAGAAATTATTGGCACAAACAGGTTTGACCATTGAACAGATGGACGTGATTGAACTGAACGAAGCCTTTGCAGCACAAGCTTTGGCTTGTACTCGTGACTTGGGCATTGAAGATGGTTCAGAGAAAGTCAATCCAAATGGTGGTGCAATTGCTTTAGGTCATCCACTTGGTGCATCTGGCGCGCGTCTTGTGATGACTGCACTGAACCAGCTTGAACAAACAGGTGGTAAATACGGTCTTTGTTCAATGTGTATTGGTGTCGGTCAAGGCATTGCTTTGATTATTGAACGTGTTTAATTATTAAATGCTCGCTCGATCCTCCTTTCGTAAAGGAGGGATCGAGGGAGGATTAAGGATTTAAAAAATGCCAACTTTTACATCTAACGATGCCCAGATCAACTACCAGACCTTTGGTGATGCATCTAAGCCAGCCTTGATTTTTTCTAATTCACTCGGCACCAATTATGGGATGTGGCAAAAACAATTTAATCATTTCAAACAGGATTATTTTGTGATTCGCTATGACACCCGTGGTCATGGGGCTTCATCTGCGCCACAAGGTCCGTATAGCCTTGATCAACTGGGTCAAGATGTTATCAACCTACTTGATCATTTAAAAATTGAAAAAGCTGCATTCTGTGGTATTTCAATGGGTGGTTTAACCGGTCAATGGTTAGCAATCAACAAGCCCGAACGTTTTAGCCACGTGATTATCTGCAATACAGCAGCCAAAATTGGTCAAGAACAGGCCTGGAATGAGCGTGCCACTTTGGTACGTCAGCAAGGTCTTCAACCAATTGCATCTACCGCAGCATCACGCTGGTTTACCGAACCCTTTATCCAAAGCAACCCAACAGTAGTTGAAAATCTTCAAAACGACTTGGAAGCTGGCAGCAGCGAAGGTTATGCAAGCTGTTGTGAAGCTTTGGCTAAAGCGGATTTACGCGAACAGCTGAAAGATATTCATGTGCCGGTACTGGTGATAGCAGGTCAGCAAGATCCGGTAACTACAGTGGCTGATGGTCAGTTCATGCAAGAACGTATTGCCCATAGTCAGCTGTTTGAAATCAATGCCTCGCATATTTCCAATGTAGAGCAACCTGAAGCCTTTAATCAGGCGGTGCAAAAATTTATTGCAGCTTAAAAAAGCATAGAGCAAGAGTAAAAAAGCCACTTTTTGAAGTGGCTTTTTTATCTTTTCCATCTTTTTTCTCGTATCAGGCCCAGATCACTAAGATTGCCGCAATCACCACTAAGACCAATCCCCAATGCTCCGCACGGGCCAGTTTTTCTTTAAAGAAATAAGCGGAAATCAGCATACTAAACAGAATCTCGATTTGGCCTAAGGTTTTGACCACCGGTACACTCATCATGCTCATGGCAGTAAACCAGCCGAGCGATGCCATAAAACTGCACACACTCACCTTAAAAGTGAGGCCCAAACGTTGCCACATGGCGATTAAAGTACGGCGGCTAAATAGCCCAAGATAAAGCAGCATACTGATACACTGGAAACTGATCACCAGCAGTAATACCCATGCTGCACGGTGTAAATTTGGTAAATTTGTGAGCTCTAAACTGGCTTCTCGTACCAGTAGTGAAGTAATGGCAAAACTTAAACCGCTTCCGATGCCAATAGCCAGTGTTTTGGCTGAGAACCCGGTCATCTGCTGGCCTTTACTCAGCAAAAATACCGCATAACCACCCAGTGCCACCCCAATCCAGGCCAGAAAGGACAAATGGTCAGCCAGGAAAGTTACACCAATAATCGCTGCCAGTATCGCTTCACTTTTAGCCAGCCCTACCCCAATCGCGTAATTTTTTTGCTTAAACAGCTGTACCATCAATGCAGTGGCTAAAATCTGGCTGGAAGCTGCAATCACAATGTAGACCCAAAACTTTGGCGTGAAGTGGACGATACTTTCAACCGGCTTGAAATAATATAGACTGCTGAGGTAAAGAGCCGCAAATGGCAATCCAAAAATAAATCGGGCCAGCGTGACTCCCCAGACATCGACTGTAGTACTCAGCTGTTTTTGAAAGGCATTACGCCAGGCCTGCATAAATGCTGCCATTAAAGTGAAGAAAATCCAGCTCACTGCCATATGCCTAACGCCATTACAACAAAAGTGAACTCATTCTATGCTCTAGTCGAAAGCATGACTAATTAAAAATGGGATGGGCTTTAATAGAATAAAGTTTGGCTTGACACCCTGAACCATAAAAAAATATTAAGCACTGGCTATTTTTAGTTTCAAAAAAATAATCTTAAACAGCTTATCAGGCTTATAGTTAATACTAATAATTTCATATATTTACTTACTTTTTACAGCCTTTATAGGCTGCTAAAATTTTATTTGCAGCGGCTTAACACTTTCAATTCGAGGACTTCATTTAGACTTGAAACATGACTTGAAAATATAAGGATGAATCTGTATTTAGTAGATAAAAGTTGCTTATGATGATCTGAAATCAACCCAAAGGATAAATATTTTGTTAGAGACCAGGAATACTACCAATGGTTCATCTACACCTCTCTATCCCATAAAAGTTAATTTAAAAAAACATCAGGAAATAATTGAAGCGGTTTTCAAAATAAAAAACGGCTTATTCATTATGAACAAACCGTTTTCTTGCTTATATTCGCATTAGAGGAAAACCTGAGTCCTCCTCAATAAGAGTTTACTTTGACAAAGTTTTGCCCCGTGCTGCATGCAGTTTTTTGTAGCTATCGATCAGACGTAAATGACGGTCCAAACCTTCAAGCTTCATGCTGGTTTCAGTTAAACCATAGAAGCGGATACTGCCGTCCATCGAGCCGATCACCGCATCCATACGCTCATCACCAAACATACGGCGGAAATTGGCTTCGTAATCATTCAGATCCATGTCATCGTTAAGTTCTACTTCGAGCACTACATTCATACACTGATAGAACAAGCCACGCTCAACGGTATTGGTATTGTATTGCAGGAAAGTTTCCACCAGCTCTTTGGCTTCTTCAAACTCTTGCAAAGCTATATAAATCAGCAGTTTTAATTCCAGAATGGTGAGCTGGCCCCATACCGTATTGTCGTCAAACTCGATACCAATCAAGGTACTAATTTCAGTGTAATCATCTACTTCAACATCTTCTAGACGTTCAACCAGAGCGACCAGCTGGTCTTCATCCAAACGGTGCAAGTTAAGGATATCTTCACGGAACAATAAGGCTTTGTTGGTGTTATCCCAGATTAAATCTTCAACCAGATAAATTTCCGAATAACCCGGTACTAAAATACGGCAAGCGGTTGCACCTAAATGCTCGTACACGGCCATGTACACTTCCTTGCCCATATCTTCCAGAATGCCGAACAACATTGCCGCTTCTTCAGCATTGGAGTTTTGACCTTGGTTGGTAAAGTCCCACTCTACAAACGCGTAGTCAGACTGGGTACTAAAGAAACGCCATGACACGACACCGCTGGAATCAATAAAGTGCTCGACAAAGTTATTCGGCTCGGTTACCGCGTTACTGCTGAATGTCGGTTTAGGCAGATCATTCAGGCCTTCAAAACTGCGACCTTGGAGCAGTTCAGTCAAACTCCGTTCCAAAGCGACTTCAAAGTTCGGATGTGCACCAAAAGAGGCAAATACACCACCGGTACGTGGGTTCATCAAAGTCACACACATTACCGGATACTGGCCGCCTAAAGACGCATCTTTAACCAGTACCGGAAAGCCTTGCTCTTCCAGACCTTTGATCCCTTCAACAATTTTTGGATATTTTGCCAGTACATGTTCAGGCACATCCGGAAGTGCAAGCTCACCTTCTAAAATTTCGCGTTTAACGGCACGTTCAAAAATTTCAGATAAACACTGGACCTGGGCTTCGGCCAAGGTATTCCCCGCACTCATACCATTGGAAAGATACAGGTTTTCGATCAGGTTGGATGGGAAATAAACTGTTTCACCATCAGAATGACGCACAAATGGCAATGAACAGATACCACGCGCAGTATTGCCCGAGTTGGTATCATACAAATGTGTGCCGAGCAGTTCATCTTCAGGGTTATAAATTTCTAAAGTGTATTCATCCAGAATTTCTTTTGGCAATTCCCCATTTGGACCTGGCTGGAACCATTTTTCATCCGGGTAATGCACAAATTCAGCATTGGCAATTTCTTGCCCCCAGAACTGGTCGTTATAGAAGAAATTACAGTTCAATCGTTCAATGAATTCGCCCAAAGCGGAAGCCAAAGCACTTTCTTTGGTCGAACCTTTACCGTTGGTAAAGCACATCGGCGATTGTGCATCACGAATATGTAAAGACCACACATTCGGTACAATGTTGCGCCATGATGCGATTTCAATCTTCATGCCCAGATTCGCCATAATGCCGGACATATTGGCGATGGTTTCTTCTAATGGCAGGTCTTTACCCGGAATATAAGTACTGCTTTCCGAAGTCAAGCTCGGCATCAGCAAAGCTTGAGCATCGGCATCAATACTTTCCACTTCTTCGATTACGAATTCCGGACCAGTTTGAATCACTTTCTTTACCGTACAGCGATCAATGGAGCGCAAAATACCTTGGCGGTCTTTTTCGGAAATATCAGCCGGTAATTCAACCTGAATTTTAAAAATCTGCTTGTAACGGTTTTCCGGGTCGACAATATTGTTTTGCGACAAACGGATATTATCGGTTGGAATGTCACGCGCTGCACAGTACACCTTTACAAAGTAAGCGGCACATAATGCAGATGATGCGAGAAAATAGTCGAAGGGACCCGGCGCTGAACCGTCACCTTTATAGCGGATGGGTTGATCGGCGATTACCGTGAAATCATCGAACTTGGCTTCTTGTCGAAGGTTGTCAAGATAATTGACCTTAATTTCCATGCGAGCACCTAAATATTCTTATGTGTCAGTGCAACACATAAAAACCAGAAAATAAAATATAAGCCGAATTACAGATAAGAAACTGACTTAAAAAATAGTGTGACTAGCGTCATTCGTATAACAAAGCAAACGACTGACCCTAGAAATGATGGACGGTATTATAGAGGGATTTTGCCTGATTGATAACTTTTGTCTGCTGTTGTCGCCTATTCATTAGAAATGCTTAAAATAGGACAACTTAGATCTGGCAGTATCAAGACAATATTTCCAGACACTTTACTAAATATGTAGGTCTTACTCAGGTATAAGTCACGACTAGACATCATGTGGAGCTTCATCATGAATTGTGAAATAAAGTAAATTTCAATCAAATTATGTAGAAAAAGAAAATAAAAATTACACTGAATTAAAGGGTTCCACACATAAGCTCATAAAAATTTCCACAATAGATACCAAATCTTTTAATAAGATTTTAGCTACAAACTGCAAACCTGCATTTTGTGCCTGTTAGAAGTCTGAACTCGAACTACGACTTCAAGCATTTCTACAAAAAAGGTTTACTCAAATCAGTTGAGGTCAAATGATGATAAAAACAACGCTAAGCATAATCGGACTGTCGCTCGTTTCCACACTGGCTCTGGCTGCCGACCCCTTACATGGAAGCAAATGGAAAACGATTGATGATGTGACCAAGAAACCCTTATCTGTGGTTCAATTTACTGAAACATCGAAGGGTGTGCTTTCAGCAAAGATTGTAGATGTATTGGAAGGCACTGAAGGAGAAAAATGTACCAAGTGTAAGGGTAAATTTTATAATAAACCGCTTCAAGGCGTACAGATCGTATCTGGACTGAAAAAAGCGGGGAACAATAGCTATGATGGCGGAAAAATTACCGATCCTAAAAATGGTAAAACTTATAGCTTTAATGCCAAACTCTCTGAAGATGGCAAAACTTTAAATGGTCGAGGCTACATTGGTATATCTGCCCTTGGTCGAAGCCAGACTTGGGTACGTATCCATTAACAACATCAGATTGAATCAATTAAAAGCGACTTTAATCAGTCACTTTTAATTGCTATAAGAATTTTTAACTTCAAAAAAACCGCCATGGATTTCATAAAAAAATTCTTTTAACTTCTCGAACTGGGTGTTCTTATGAAAATAAGGACGCATAAGTAAAAAATTATAAATTTGTTCCAGAGTACATAATTCATTTTGCATATTCATGCTTATCCACCTATATAAATATTTTTAGATTGATTTAACCAAATTACAAATTAAATTCTATAACAATATTTTTTATAAAGTAATTATGGTTAAATTTTCTACAAACTAAAGAAATTAATAAATCATTTTTTGCTTACAAGGATAATCGATAACAATAAGGCTTATACTTCCTCCTTAAAAAAGGATAATAATTTTCAATTCAAATTTATAATCAAGAAGATGACGTTATTAATCTTTTTAAATATCATTTCAAGATCATGTCTAATAAACACTCCAAGTGAATATCCACTTGAATTATAAATGCAATATTTTTTCATAGAAAAAATATTGCATTGTGACAAATATACGTCAATGTACATTCGTGTAATCAAAGTTATATAAAATGTAACCATGTTATGCAAAAATATTTAAT
Organism: Acinetobacter sp. YH01018; assembly: GCF_013420295.1. Lineage (NCBI taxonomy): Bacteria > Pseudomonadati > Pseudomonadota > Gammaproteobacteria > Moraxellales > Moraxellaceae > Acinetobacter > Acinetobacter sp. YH01018. The sequence continues at coordinate 53,427 of NZ_VOYL01000011.1, read as the reverse complement.
TAGCAAGTTTAATACCTTATTTTTTAACTATATATTCATTAAATATCAATAATTACAATTTATTTTTTGGCTGATTTTACAAGTATTTTTAATCAGATTTTAAATGTAAAAAAATACTTGGAATGAGGCTTTATCTACATTCTAACACCTTAAAATCTATATTTTTTTAATCTCACTCAGGCACATATTTCAAATTAAACAAAAATAAAATAAGCATAAACTATGTAAAATTTATTTATTTTATGTAGCTTTAATAATATTTTTATCCCTCAATTATTTTTTTAATGATATTTATGAATGAATCAAATAATTAATAGACAGTAAATATGTGTGGCTCAAGTTCTTATTATCACTCCGATCAACATTATGCTCATAACTTGCTACAATTTATAATTCCTTATTTATCCTGGGATAAAAAGTATTGTTTATTTCTGGATATTGATGGAACAATCTCAGAATTTCATCCTGATCCCTCTCAAAGTTTTATTTCATTCACCACCTTAAATACTTTACAGCAGTTAAGTCATTTGAATGTTTCGATCATCTTTCTTACCGGTCGTTCAGTCAAGGTTGCCTCAAAACTCCTGTTTCCTTTAAAAATGCCCATAGCAGGTACGCATGGCCTGGAAATAAAAATCGATGACGACACTCAATTCAGTATTGCTACAAATACAATTCATTTTTCTTCATTACAAGACGATATTCGAAAACGCTGTCAGCCCTATCCTCAATTGTTGATTGAAAACAAAACCTATTCTGTTGCCATACATTATCGTCAACATCCTGAACTTGCTGATATTGCAAAACAAATTGCTAAAGAAGTTCTAGAAACCTACCCAGAACTGAAAATAAATGAAGGGAAATATGTATTTGAATTGCTCCCTCAACAGGCAGATAAGGGACAAGCGATTCAAACGATATTGGAGTATTTAAATCTTAATGATGTATTCGCTATTTTCATTGGGGATGACAAAACCGACGAGTCTGGCTTCAAAGTTATCAATCAGTTAGAAGGTATCAGTATAAAAGTTGGACCAGAACCTACCCAGGCGCATTACCGACTAAAAAATGTTGAAGATGTTACTGATTTTCTTGATTTATTTTCACAATTCTTAGAAAAACATTGTTTGAGACTGTCTCAAGTATCACAGGGAGAAAAAGCATGTCTAGATTAATCGTATTATCGAACCGTGTCAGTTTACCCAATCCCGATAAATCTACCGCTGGGGGATTAGCCGTGGCCTTGCAAGATGCACTTGCTGATATTAGTGGAATCTGGCTGGGTTGGAATGGTGAAAAAATTGCCAATCATCAAGAGCCGCACTTTAATCAAACTGAATATAAAGATGTGGAATACGTTACATGTCCTTTAACTGAAGAACAGTACCAAAATTATTATTGTGGCTTTGCCAATAATACTTTATGGCCGGCAATGCATAATCGCGCCGATTTAATTGAATACCAAGCTCAGCAATACACGACCTATCAACAGGTTAATCAGCTATTCGCCAGACAGCTCAAACAAATGGCAGAGCCCGACGATTTGATCTGGGTACATGATTACCATTTTTTAAGTGTGGCGCGTTATTGTCGGGAAATGGGCATGAAAAATAGAATTGGATTTTTCCTGCATATTCCCTTTGCTGGCCTAAAGATCTGGAATTTAATTCCTACCGCACAATCATTGATTCAAGACCTTTGCCAGTATGATGTTGTGGGTTTACAAACTGAACATGACCAGCAGCAATGTATGCAAGTGTGCAGTCATTATCTGGCTACTCAGCCTATCAATACTCACATGTTGAGCTTTAATCATCATCAGGTCACTGTGCAATGTTATCCGATTGGGGTTAACCCCGAACTGATACAAAAAGTCGCCGAGCAAAAAGATGAAAATACTTCCACTATATTTGAATTTGAGAGTCTAAGTGATCAGCAAACCATTATTAGTGTCGATCGCATTGATTATTCCAAAGGGTTAATCGAACGGTTTAATGCCCTGGAAGCATTTTTACAGAGCAATCCTGAATACCATAAGCATCTTACCGACATACAAATTGCCTGTCCCTGCCGTATGGAAATTGCCGCGTATAAAGATTTATTTGAGCATTTACAGTCCAAGGTGGATTTGATTAATCAGGAATTTTCTCAAGATGACTGGTTACCGATTAACTGCACCCATGCCACCATTTCACATGATGTATTAATGAAAATTTATCGGCAAGCCAATATTTGCTGGGTAAATTCTTTGCGTGACGGGATGAATCTGGTAGCCAAAGAGTTTATCGCGGCCCAGGACCCGGAAAATCCGGGAGTACTAATTCTTTCAAAATATACCGGTGCAGCAGCACAGATGTCTGAAGCATTAATGGTCGATCCTGAAAATTGCAGCAGCATGATTCATGCATTAAAAAAAGCCTTAACCATGGCAAAATCGGAACGTTTGGAACGTTATCAGCAATTAATGAATGGCTTAAAAAGTTTTGATATCAATGACTGGCGTAATGCATTTTTAGCCGATCTGAAAGGCGCTGAAAAAGTGAATATCCTCCCCTCATTGACTAAAAAAATCTTGTCAGAAAATTGCGAATTATTAAGTATTTAAAACAAGAATTTTATATTTTTTAGTGATAAAAAACGAGCATATCAACTCTTGAATATGCTCGTTCTATTTTAATAAATTAAATCAAGATATTAAGAAGCTTTGACCTGAGTAAAACGGTTTAAAAAAGCAATGGTTAAAAGCAAAGTCGCAATAAACCCAAAGACGACAGACAAGCCCATCATTTCACTGCTAATCCCAACCAAAGCAGGTCCCAATAAAGAGCCTGTATACGCCATGGTAGAGACACATGACAATGCGGCTGCTTTAGACATGACACTTTGACGGCCCACACGTGAAAACATCACCGGAACAATATTCGAACAACCCCAGCCCAGTAAAGCATAGCCTAATAAAACCACAATCCAGTGTGGAGCAACCACCACCGTAAACAGTCCAAGCGCTGCACAAACTGCACTGTAGATGATGATATTTTTTTCACCCAGAGCCTTAATTAAATAATGACCTGCAAAACGCCCCGAAGTCATGGCAATTGCAAAGCAGGTATACGCCAGACCAGCTAAAGCAGGTTTTACGCCGTATTCATTGATCAGATAAATTCCGCTCCAATCCATTGCCGAACCTTCTGAAAGAAAAGCAATAAAACACACCAGACCCATTAAAATGATTAACGGACTGGGGAATTTTTTGGTCTTGCTTTCAACTTCAGTAGTATCGTTTTTTGCTTCCTTTTCAATGACCGCTAAACTGTTAGGCACAGCCATGACGCTCAAAACCATCAATAAAAGACAAATTGCCAAAGCACTCATCAAGGGGCTCACACCCGCTGCAAGTAAGGCAGTAACAGTCATGACTCCGGCCAGACCACCTAAACTACACATGCCATGAAACTGCGACATCATGCTTTTGGCACTGTTTTTTTCCACAATCACAGCTTGTAAATTAATTGCCACACCCAGGCTACCCGCAGCTGTACCAAACAGGAACAAAGCAATGGCCATGATCAAAATACTACTGCTTAAGGCAAAGGTGGGTAAAACCATGAGCAACAATAAAACGGCTACGGAAATAATGGCACGACACCCCACTTTCTGGATCAGTAAACCTGTTGCAGGCATTGCCAGCATGGAACCTGCACCGATACATAGCAATAAGGTACCAAAATCGGCATGATTCAAATGAAGTCGCTGCTGTGCATAAGGAATCAGCGGAGCCCATGCTGCTGTACTGAGACCTAAACTAAAGAAGCTCAGTAATGTAGATAAGCGCTGTGCAGAGTGCTGAGTTGCATGATCCAGATGTGCTGTTTTAGTTAAAAACATATGTGTGCCACCACAAGAAATAGGTTTTTTGGCCGTCCCTTTCAGGATAATTTCCAGAGAAAAACCCCGGAAGAATTATAGATATTTTCTATAAATCAACCAGGGTTTTAATTTGGCGAAATTATACACAAAAAAAGAGCAAATCAAGCCGATTTTTTAGGAGTTTTAAAAAATATTTTGTAACTGCTGCAAATATCTAATCTCTTTAGGTAAAAGAACAACAAATAATTTAAAACTTCAATTATTTTAAAATAAATTAATATAAAACAATATTTTATGTTTTTTAAAATTTCCACTAAATAATCATATCATTGAAATAATTATAAAAATTTTCTCAAGATTATCTGATCTTTTCCATCGAAGATTTTTATGGCAATTATTTAGAGGAAAAGCCAAATTTAAAATGGTTATTCATTAATATTTTTATAAGATATATGACTAACTACAGAAATCTGCCAAAGATTCAATATTTTAATTTCATAGCAGACCTCTACCTCAGTGCATGAGGCTAGCTTTAGTTCGTTTTTCAGCAATCCTGTCGAGTCATTTTTATGAGGAAGTGGCTCTATTTCAACTTTCCTTTGAAAAGTAAAATGATCATTCAACTATCTCGATGACCCGATAAAAAAGCCCTATAGTTTTACGCTACAGAGCCGGTTTTTAAACTTCAAGATTTTATTTATTTTTAGAATAATGATCTTCAATGAGACAATCTTAACCTTCTACAGATTCATTTTTTTATGCTCTGCATGGGGCTCATCCGTTTTACCGGTAAGACTTCCTTTCATCACCTTAAACAGTTGGGTCATTTTATTGTCTGTGACATTCCAATACTCGGCACTGACGGCTTCCGCAACCAGAACCCGTACACTCGGATCATCTCTTCCTTCGAACCAGTTTTCAGCCGATGAGTTCCACAGTTCATCAATCAGGGCTGAGTTTGTACTGATATGTGCATGTGCACTAATTGACACATAAATGCTATCTGAAGGTTTAGCGAAGGACAATCCAATCTGATTACGTCCAGATTCAATCGCATTCACCAGATCATTGGTATTTTTCAAAATAAAGTAAAGGTTCTGGCTTTCATTCATGCGTTCAGAATTAAGCATAGTCATGGGTTGTGCATGGATTTCCTGGGATTCAGTACTATGACTGATCATTGAAAATCGTATCTCTTTAATCAGTTCCCATAATTTTTCACGATCTTGATTATCTGTCATCATTATTCTCCTGCAATAGACCTAATAAATAAACTCTCTAATTTTGTGCTTAACTTCTGTTCAAGATTAATTATATTTTCCAGTTTTAATATCCTATCTAACTGATTTTATACATTTGCATAATAAAAGCTGTTAGCAATGATCAAAAGAATTAACGAAGACCAATTCTGTTACATTCAGCTGGAAAGGTTTTCAGATTCTTGAGATAAATAAGAATAAAAATGAGATATAGGCAAAAAGAAGCCCCTTGTAACTCACTCGGGGCCGTTTGAAACTTGCTTTAAACTAAGTTTGGTTTAGTTATTGATGTCTTTTATTTTATAGTGTATGTACAGTTTTTTATACATACTGAATTAACCGATACTTGTTGTTGAGTGATCAAATGAATGGCTCTCCTCTATAAATATGGTGATTTAAATACAGCAGGAACTATGCCAAAAAATAAAATGAATGATTTCTGAAAAATAAAAAATCCCAGATAAAAAGATGAGACATTTTAGTAGAATCAACCCGTTTTTGAACTCAATGTTCATATCTTGGTATTAGGCTGTTGCACCAAATTGTTCCCTTAGTTTTTGGTCTTACAAATTTTTGACCTGATCCGGTTCATTAAAGGTCACACGGTAATTTTGACGATGGTTTGGCCAAAAATCTGTAATTGTAAAATGTTGGATTAAACGGTTACCCTCAAGACAATGCCATTTTTCTCCCAGTGATGGCTATAAGTATATTACAGCACCTGCCCTGTTTTTCACCGTTTCCCCTTTCTCAATAACATAGGCATCATTGTTATTGCCATCGTTGATCAGTATTCAGCGCATGAAATAGATGAAATTCGAGCGAACGTAGAATATTTCATTAAAGATTTTGAAGCCTTATTAATTTTTTTCAGCTAAAAAATGTCATGAATCATTCATATTCATGACATCTTCTGTAGACGTAGGTGTATATGATTATTTTGCTTTCTTATAGACCGAGCCTGAACCCACCAGATTGCCGGTTTTCTCATCAATCGCAAAATCAACCATAGCCGCACCAGCATTGACCTCAAGAAAACCATTCTTGCCCACTGAGGCAGGTACAGGATTTTTCTTTTCAGTTTTACCCGTCGCTTTATCTTTAATAGTATTGGTAATGAAATAATTGTCACCATTCTTGGAAATGACTAGGATATTTTCCAGTTTTGGATTTTCCAGGGTGTTTTTCCAGTTCCCCTGATAATCCGGTGCTTCAGTAGTACAAGCAGTTAACAACAGTGCTAATGAGATTCCTGAAAAATATTGAAGATATCTCAAAACTTAAGACCTTGAATGTTACGACGCGGTCATTATAAAAAGAACCCTCTGAGGGTTAAGCGAGATCTTGTAGGCAAAACATTTCAGCCGTAATGAATCTGTCTTGCCTTCGTCATTTTTTGAAAATTCTCTCCACATTTCATTCATAAAAACTTAATTTAGAATTAGATTAGAAATTAAAAAACCCATCAGAAGATGGGTTTTGTTTTATATATTTAGCTATCTTTATGCAGTTTTATGCATGTTTCCAGTCTCTTCAAATGTTGCATGCCAGGACAAGGCTTCCTCAAGAAGATGCGGGGTTTGTCCACCACGTGCACAGGCGCGTTCAAAATAATCATTCAGTTCATCGCGATAATCAGGATGCGCACATAAATCGATAATCTTGCGGGCACGCTCACGCGGAGCCAGACCGCGTAAATCTGCCAGACCGTTTTCTGTCACCAAAATATCAACGTCATGATCAGTATGGTCAGTATGGCTGACCATTGGAACTACAGATGAAATAGCCCCACCTTTGGCGACCGATTTGGTCACAAAAATTGCTATATGGGCATGCCGGGTAAAATCACCTGAACCGCCAATACCATTCATCATTTTGGTACCGGTGACATGGGTAGAATTGACGTTTCCGTAAATATCAAACTCTAGTGCGGTATTGATGGCAATAATCCCCAAACGGCGGATGATTTCAGGATTATTGGAAATTTCCTGCGGACGCAGCACAATTTTGTCTTTGTATTGTTCAAAATTCTGCATCACATGTTGTGCACAAGAATCTGACAAGGTCATTGAACAGCCTGAAGCAAAGGTCATTTTACCTGAATCAATCAACTCAAAGGTACAGTCCTGTAACACTTCCGAATACATTTCCAAGTCATGAAAATTGGAATGTTCAAAACCTGAAAAAACCGCATTGGCAATCGAACCGACTCCAGACTGTAATGGGCCCAGATTTTCCGGTAAACGTCCAGCTGCCACTTCGCCTTCAAAGAACTGAATCAGATGTTTGGCAATAGCCAAAGTATCCTCATCCGGTTCATCCATGTTAAAAGAGGTATCAGGAATGTCATTCAGCACAATCGCTGAAATTTTTTCCGGACTGACCTGAATTCCTACGGTACCAATCCGGTCACCCACATGAATCAACGGAATCGGTGCGCGGTTCGGACGGGCTTTCGGTACATAAATATCATGTACGCCTTCCAGCACCGGATTAATGGTATTGTCAATTTCGACAATCACATGATCCGCCATTTCCACAAAGTTGGCCGAGTTACCGCATGAACCGGTTGGAATAATCTGCCCATCTTCAGTAATCGCCGTTGCTGCAATCACCGCGACATTAATCGACGGCAAGTTGTGATGACGGATGTTATCGGCCATTTCAGACAAATGCTGATCGATATACATCACCTCACCAGCATTGATGGATTTACGCAGACCGGGATCAGCCTGATAAGGATAACGGCGCTCAATTGCATGAGCTTCATTTAAACGGCCATCAATTTTATTGCCCAGGCTGGCACCTGTCGCCAGGGTAATTTTCAAGGGATGCTCTTTGGCATGTTCAGCCAGCGCCAACGGTACTGCTTTTGCCTCACCTGCACCACCAAAACCACTTAAACCGACTACAGCACCGTCTTGAATCAATTTAATCGCTTGTTCAGCAGACATAACTTTGTCGCGAAGGGAGACTAAGCGAATGCGATCTAAACCATTCATAATAAAAATCTCAAAAATAAACATATTGTTTTTCACCATCCCGGCGTGCTGGAATGGTGGTTGTTATTGCTTATTAAATTCTAATTCGTTACTTATCGCTCTACGCTGATAGAGACTTTTTAGATCAGCTCGACTGCAACAGCAGTTGCTTCACCACCACCAATACATAAACTGGCAATGCCTTTTTTACCACCGATACGTTTTAGGGCATGTACTAAAGTCACGATAATACGTGAACCTGATGAACCGAGTGGATGACCCAATGCACAAGCACCACCATTGATATTCACTTTTGCTTCATCCAGATTGAACGCATCTATCGCAGCCATCGCCACCATGGCAAATGCTTCATTGATTTCCCAAAGATCAACCTCCTGAGCATTCCAGCCGGCTTTTTTCAATACTTTTTCAATCGCACCGACTGGTGCAATACTGAATTCTGTAGGATGTTGTGAGTTGGAGCCATAAGCGACAATTTTTGCCAGTGGTTTTAAGCCCCGTTGCGCCGCAATTTCCTCTGAAGTCAGCACTAAAGCCGATGCACCATCTGAAATCGAACTGGAATTGGCGGCAGTAATGGTGCCATCTTTTTTAAATGCAGGACGTAAAGTTGGAATTTTATCGGCCTTGGCATTCAGCGGTTGTTCGTCTTGCTCAACAACTACATGACCTTTACGTGAAGACACGGTTACAGGCACGATTTCTTCTTTAAAATAACCATTGTTGATGGCAGTGACCGCTTTATTCAACGAGCTGATTGCAAAGGCATCTTGCTGTTCGCGGGTATAACCTTTTTTATCTGCCATTTCTTGTGCAAGAATACCCATCGACAAACCGGTTTCAGCATCTTCCAGACCTTCCTGAAACATATGATCGGTGATTTTGCCATGTCCCATACGATAACCGGAACGCGCCTTGTCCAGTAGATATGGTGCATTACTCATCGATTCCATACCGCCTGCAACTACAATTTCAGCAGAACCGGCTTTAATGGCATCAGCAGCCTGCATCACCGCTTTCATGCCTGAACCACAAATTTTATTAATGGTGGTTGCACCCGTACTATCAGGTAAACCTGCCTGACGCATGGCTTGGCGTGCCGGACCCTGTTTTAAACCGGCCGGAAGTACACAGCCAAAAATCACTTCATCAATATCGGTTGGTTGCAAGCCGGAACGCTCTACAGCTTCTTTAATGGCTGCTGCACCTAAATCTGGTGCTGTACATGGAGACAGTGCTCCTTGGAAGCCACCCATTGCTGTACGAACACCATTTACAATAACAATCATTTTTTCCATCCTAATTTATCAATCTTGTTGTGTGACATGAGCTATACCTTCAGCTCATGTCATTTCCATCTTTATTAAACCCTGTATTAAAGCATCGTGCCAAACTTAAGATTGGGCAGTAAAGTATTCCTCTGGTAACTGCATCACTACATCGGGACCGGCTTGAATACGTTGTACACGTGCAGCCAGGTCAGGTAAAACTTTGGCTACATAATACTGCGCTAACACCAGTTTGTTCTGGAAGAACGCTTCCGCTTTTGGTTGAGCGGCCTGACTAATACGCGCATACATATAGACAAAGCTGAGTAATCCCACTACATGCAAGTAATCCACTGCTACAGCATTAGAAAACTCTGGCGCCGTCTTTGCATGGTTCACAATGAAAGCGGTAATGTCTTCAACTTGTGTACACACATCTAATGTAGCGGCTTTAATTGGCAAGGCATCATCTAAAGCTTGTGCAAACTCACGAATTTCCGCAATGTATTCAGCAAGGTATGCACCACCGCATTTGATGGTCTTACGGCCAATCAAGTCAATCGCCTGAACGCCGTTGGTGCCTTCGTAAATTTGGGAAATGCGCAAGTCACGAATACATTGTTCCATGCCCCATTCACGAATATAACCATGACCACCAAACACCATTTGCGCTTCCAGGCTTGAATCGAGCGCCTTGTCGGTTAAGTAAGCTTTTGCAATTGGGGTAAGCAATGCAACACGGTCATTCGCTTTACGTACTGCCTCTGCATCGGTTGAGTATTTGGTAATGTCGAGCTGTTGTCCCACATAAACCGCAAAAGCACGTGATGCTTCATTGTTGGCACGAGCATTCAGCAACATACGGCGCACATCGCCATGCACTAAAATAGAATCGGCTGGTTTTTCAGGCGCTTTTGCACCGGTTGCCGAACGGCCCTGCAAACGGTCTGTGGCATATTGTGCAGCATTCTGGTAGGCAAACTCAGCCGCGCCAATCCCTTGGATTCCCATAGATAAGCGTTCGTAGTTCATCATCACGAACATGGCTGCCAGACCTTCATTTTCCTTACCAACGATATAACCTTTGGCGCCATCAAAGTTCATCACGCAAGTCGCAGATCCCTTAATCCCCATCTTATGTTCGATAGAACCGGCAGATACGGCATTACGTTCACCCACCGATCCATCTGCATTGACATGGAATTTAGGCACGATGAATAAGGAAATACCGCGTGAGCCAGCCGGTGCATTTGGTGTTTTTGCCAGAACCAGGTGAATGATGTTTTCAGACAGGTCGTGTTCACCACTGGTAATAAAGATTTTTGTACCTGTAATATTGAAGGAACCATCTTCATTCGGTTCTGCTTTGGTTTTGATCAGTCCGAGATCTGTACCAGAATGCGGTTCTGTCAGGCACATAGTACCTGACCATTCACCGGTGTAGAATTTTGGCAGATAAGTCTCTTTTTGTTCTTGGGAAGCACGGTCATTAATCGCCATACCTGCACCCACAGTCAGTAATGGGTAGAGCATAAATGAGGGGTTCGTACTCCAGATCATTTCATCAGCCAGTACCGTCAGCATTTTAGGCATGCCCTGACCACCCCATTCTTCAGGTGCCCCCAGACCCACCCAGCCACCTTCGGCAAACTGTTTAAATGCTTCTTTAAAACCTTTAGGTGTAGTCACTACGCCATTATTAAACTGTGCGCCGCCTTCTTCATCACTGCTGCGGTTTAAATCAAGGATGACGTTTTTAGAAAACTTGGCCATTTCCTCTAAAATCGCATTCGCCGTTGCCATATCTAAGTGAGCGAGGTTTTCATTACCCTGCCAGAATTCATCTGCCTTAAATACATCATTTAAAATAAATTCCATGTCTTTAAGGGGTGCGTTATAAATAGGCATATTGCTTTCCTTATGTGAAGACTTCGCATTAAAAATAGTGAAGTGCTTTTTAAAGTTGTAAGAACCTATACTGAAATAACGGATTTATTCTCACGTACATCTCTCTAAGTAAAATTTGACCATTCGCGCAGTTTGCAACATCCATGAAGAAAAAAATGAATGCAGCGAGAATCAGGTTTAAAAACTTTACTCATCAGCTCGAGTGTTCAGACTCATTTCATCATTACTATTATGAGCAGCGAATGAAACATGGTTTCTGTAAATCACTTTAAACTGAACCACTCACCATCAAGCCTAAGCTTAAATATGTGAATGAAATACGGTTAAATCAGCATATTTGCTCTTTGCGTTTTATGGGTTAATCCCTTTTTTCAACGCAAAAAGACAATAAAATAATTATGCGGTAATTGGAATTTTATTGATGATTATTGACCTCTCAGGTTCTCACTGATTGACTTTTATTTTGTGCTATGCAATTGCAAATTTAAGCTGATTTAATGTGCTTCGTTAACTATCAGTTTATATTGCCTCTCTTGTATTAAAATAAAAAGTGCTTTTTATTTTCTTGCGCTAAAAACAAAGCACTTAGTTTTTGACTCATATCAGACATTAGTTGGGTTGTCATAGGCTTGATATCGGTATATTTTAAATTGGCTTTTTTTATGTCTTTCTGGGACTTGCGATGAATACGGTACGCCAACAAAATTTTCAATTACGCAAAGAGAAAATTTTAGCCATGGCAGAAACACTGTTGCTGGATAATAATCAGGACATTACCCTGGCAGAACTTGCGTGTGAGCTGGATATTGCCAAAGGGACCATTTATAAACATTTTAAAAGCAAGAATCAGCTCTATTTAGAACTGATCATCTTGAATGAAAAAAGATTGTTAGAAATTTCAAAAAAGTATAAAAATAATATTAAAACCTATGTTTCACAGTACATGCTCTACAACATGTTAAATTCCAACCGGACCATTTTATTGCATGTGATTGAAGAACGCTTAACCAATAATGAACGCAAGCTGAAAGAACTATTTGAACAGCTTTATCGGGTACGTGAAGAGCGGATTATTGAAATTAAGGACATGACCGACGAATATCTGAAATCCTTTAATAGTGCCATGTCGATTCGCGACTATTTGTCTTATATCTGGACAGTCACCTATGGTGCTTCCTTGTTGCTTAATTCAACCCATTACCAGAAAGCCATTGGTTCACGTGAACGCCTGATTAAACTGTATATTAACCAGGCCTTAATGACCCCGGATAAAATTTCTTGATGGCCGGGTTTCAATAAATCAATTATTGATGAATGATTTTATGCATAGGGTCATCCAGGTCATTCATTTTCGAGAACAATTCATAACACATCTGTCTCAGCCATTGATGGCTGGTCTTGTGATGGCAGGACATATGCCAATATTGCTTGACTGCATAGGTGGGAAAAGTAATCGGTGCATCAAAAATCTGTAAATTGCCGCGCGACAATAACACTTCACTTAAATAATAAGGTACGGTCGCAATTGCATCTGTTTCCTGTACCACCAGACCAACGCCCAGATAACTGGGCAAGCGCATCAAGATATTACGTTTCAGTTCTAAATTTAACAATTCATTTTCAATATGATAATGCCCCATTCCGGCATCAATATCGATATGGGGTTCATTGATATATTGTTCAGTGCTTAGACTGTTTTCGCTCAGCCGCGGATGGTTTTTGGATGCAATCACCACATAATATTGCTCAAACAGTTTTTGCTGATAAAAACCATTTTCCAGATGGGGTAAAAAACCAATCGCCAAATCAATTTCTCCATTGGCCATTTGATAACTGGTTTCAGAAGTAATGGCGCGAACATTTAAACGAATATTTGAAGCATGCTGTTTTAAATATTGGGAAATTTTAGGCAATAACACCAAATGCGACACATCGGTCATGGCAATAGTAAATTTCTGCTGTGAAGTAGTCTGGTCAAAATCAACGGTGAAATTATTGATGATTTCAACTTTACTTAAGGCTTCACTGACCAGTGGGAACAGCTGTTTCGACAGTTCAGTCGGCACCATTTCATTGCCGATTCTTAAAAAAAGTGGGTCATTATAATGCTGGCGGATTTTATTCAGGATATTGCTGACCGTGGGCTGACTCATGGCCAGATATTCAGCCGCGATGGAAACACTTTTATATTTATAAATATAAAGAAAAACGCTGAGTAATTTACAGTCGAGCTCAAACACCGATTCAAATCCCTAAATCTTTAATTTGTAGAGGCAATACATCATCTGCCTTTTGAGTGCTATTTCCAATGTCCATTTATACCGAAATAGCATGCCATGCGAATAAGCTTTGGCTGAAGCTTATAAAATAAATTCTATCAATAAAAATCAAAATAACATAACAGACCTCTTTCACCCTTGTTGATACACTCTTTATTTTTCTCCCCGAACGGAATTGAAATGTATTTCAAGTCTGCACAAGAGAAATAAAAGGAATGATAAAAGAACGCTAAAGAAACAAATCACTCAAACGGTTTGACTTAAACCTGAACCTCTCAAATTTAAGTCAAACCTTAACGTGTGAGCAATTAATCTGCTGAAATATCTTCAAACAATACTGAAGATAAATAACGCTCACCGGCATCAGGTAAAATCACTACAATGTTTTTACCGGCATTTTCAGGACGTGCTGCCAATTGAGCTGCGGCTGCCATGGCTGCACCACTTGAAATACCCACCAGAATACCGTCATGGGTTGCTGTTTTGCGTGCCCATTCAATAGCTGTAGCACTTTCAATCGCAATCACTTCATCCACTAAATCCAGATCCAGGTTTTTAGGAATAAAGTTGGCGCCAATGCCCTGAATTTTATGCGGTCCCGGAGTCAATGGCTCGCCACGTTTCGCCTGACCAATAATCGGTGATTCCGCAGGTTCCACAGCAACCGAATAAAGCGGCTGATTTTTTACCTGTTCAAAATAACGTGAAATACCGGAAATGGTGCCACCCGTACCGACGCCAGATACCAAGATATCGACTTTACCGCCAGTAGCTTCCCAAATTTCGGGGCCTGTGGTCTGTTCATGGATTTTCGGGTTGGCCGGGTTTTCAAACTGTTGCGGTAAAAAATACACATCCGGTTGTTCAGTGGCTAAACGTACTGCTTCATCGACCGCACCTTTCATGCCTTTGGCCGGCTCAGTCAGTACCAGATTTGCACCAAAAGCCTTCAGCACCTTACGGCGCTCAACACTCATGCTTGCAGGCATGGTTAAGGTAATGTCATAACCTTTAGCAGCTGCAACAAATGCCAGTGCAATACCGGTATTGCCACTGGTTGGCTCGACAATATGCATGCCCGGTTTAAGCAAACCTTTTTCTTCAGCATCTGCAATTAAAGCGGCACCTACCCGACATTTCACCGAGAATGCCGGATTACGGCTTTCAACTTTTGCCAATACGGTTGCATCGGATGAAATGGCACGATTAATACGAATTAAAGGTGTATTGCCAATCGCTTCAGCATTATCACTATAAACCGCTATGGCTAAATTGTTCGGTGCTGGAAAAGCAGAATCAGTACTCATTTTAACTCCTTGAGCTGTCTTTTGATTTTAAAGTCATGCGCTCATCATAAGCCATTTACACTTTCAAGATAAGTTTTTCTATTGCTATGCTTATTCAACTTAAGTTGTGATTTCAATCTAAAAAACAATGCTTTTTAAACCGATAAGCTTGTAATATTGACCAAAGAGTTACCACTTAAATGACGTAATTGTCATCAATAAAGTTTGTATTTATTCATGCAATTGCACACAATATCCAGCAAATGAAAACTGATTTAGGGAATCACATGTCTCATAAGAGTTATAGCCGATTCTATCGACAATTTACACAGAAAATTTTAGATAAAATTGTGACTCCTCAAGTCTTGGGTAATACTGAAAAATTAAAAAAAACTTTAGAATATCAAACGGATAAAAAAATAATTTGCTATGTATTACAAGATGCATCCTTAAGCAACACGGTCCTGATTGATACTGAAGCCAAAGCACGCCAACTGCCTTCTGTTTTTACGCCTTTCAGCATTCAGGAGTTGCAGGAAGATGATTCTATTCTGGCTTTAAACCTCCCCAACTCACAAAATCAAACCTATCATTATTCAGCCAAGCTCATTCGGCTGATTGAAGCTCTGGAAAAATATCCCGCATACGATATTGAACTGGTTCCGGTGACGGTTTTATGGGGCCGCTCACCCGAATATGAAGACTCCTGGTTTAAAGCCTTATTTGCCGATGCCTGGGCGACACCGTCCAAATTAAAGCAGGCCTTGAATATTTCTTTATATAGCCGTGAAAACTATATTGAATTTCACAAACCGCTTTCCCTAAGAGCAGCTATAGAAAAATCTAAAATTGAATATCCAAACTTTTCCCCGGCACATTCTGTGGTCAAGGAACTCAATAGCAATTTCAATAAATACAAAGAAGCCATTTTAGGTCCCGACTTATCCGACCGCCGTAATCTCATTAACAAGTTAATGAAAACAGAAACGGTGCAAGATGCCATTCGTAAAGAAAGTATTGACAACAAAATCAGCATGTTCGAAGCAGAGAATCGTGCCAAAGGCTATTTAACCGAAGTGGTGTCGGACTTTTCCTATTCTACCCTACGTTTTGCCGAACTGGCGCTGACCAAACTCTGGACGCAACTTTATGATGGAATTGAAGTGCATAATTTCGATACCGTGCGCGAGCTGGCCAAAGATTACGAAATTGTTTATACCCCATGCCATCGCAGTCATATCGATTATTTACTGCTGTCTTATGTGATTTTTAACCGTGGCTTGATGGTGCCGCATATTGCGGCAGGCATTAACCTCAACTTGCCTGTGGTCGGTCAGATCATGCGTGGCGGCGGTGCTTATTTCATCCGTCGTACTTTTAGCGGCAATGAATTATATACTTCTGTTTTTAAAGAATATTTACATAGTTTATTGTCGCGTAACACGCCTTTGGAATACTTTATTGAAGGTGGACGCTCACGGACTGGTCTGCTGTTACCACCGAAAAAAGGCATGCTGTCGATGACGGTACAAAGCCATTTACGTGGTGCAACCAAGCCGATAGCCTTTATTCCGACCTATTTTGGTTATGAAAAACTGATTGAAGGCACCTCTTATTTAAATGAACTGAATGGCAAACCCAAAGAAGCCGAATCGATTTGGGGGATCTTGAGTTCAGTCCGTAAAATTGAAAAAGTCTTTGGGCAGGTGCACGTCAATTTTGGCGAGCCGGTTTTTCTGGATCAGGTTTTATCCGAGCATCAGGCCAAGCACATTAAACTCAATATTCACGATGAATTACCCCAACCTGTGATTCAAACCGTCAATCAAGTTGCTAATTCAATTCTGGAAAATATTAATAAAGCAGTAGTGATTAATCCAATCTCTTTAATCTCGCTGATTTTACTAAATGCTGAACATCATGCTTTAACTGAACATGATTTAATCGGAAAAATTGATCAATATCGTCATTTATTAAAAATAACGAAATATGATGCAAAAATGATCATGACAGAATTATCGAGCACAGAGATTATTCAATATGCTGCAAAATTAAAACAGGTTGAAATCTTCAGCCAAAATAACCAAAACTGGGTGCGCGTTGCCGAAAGTCAAAAAATTCTATTAAGTTATTTTAGTAATAATATTCTACACTGTTTTATTTTACCGGCATTAATTGCAATGCTGGTGCATTCATATAAAAAAATCTCTACGCATTATTTAATTGATAGTGTTAAAAGTATCTATCCCTATTTTAAAGAAGAATTTTTCTTAAAATGGTCTATGGATGAATTAGAAAAAGAAATCACACTCATTATAAAAGGTTTAGAACATTTAGGCTGGATTGTTCGTCAGGATCAAACCCTTTCTATCCCAGCCGATGAACACATGCAAAACCAGCTTGTAACATTGGCCCATTTGTCTGCTTCTAGCCTGAATAACATGACGATGATTGCTACATTACTTCAGCAGTATGCTTCGCTGCAAGCACTGAGCCTGAAAGAACTGGAGAAAATGGGTAAAGCTGTACTGAACAAACTGTCACAAACCAAAAAGATTCAGGCCGGTTATTATTTTGACAGCGCCACATTAAAAAGCTTTATTGCTATATTAAAAGAAAAAAGTCTGCTCAGTACTCAAGAAAATCATTTTGTCATTAGCGATGATTTTGAAGAAAAAATGTCTGCAATTTTTAACTGGTATAATCCTGAAACGCGTCAGGCAATCACTGAAGCCGTGCATTTTAATGAAAAAGAATTAAAAGGATTTAAATAGACCCATAAAAATTGATGAATCATATTTTGCATTGCTATCAGGCATTTAATCTGGATTAAATGCCTTATTTTAATGGATATAAGAATATCTGATAATTACTTTCATAAAAAACCATTGAAAATGTTACATTTTCATCCTATATGAGATTAATCAGGCAGTATACTGCCTAAGTTACTGTTGCGTAGTATGGAAATGCTGTATGAACACCGATCTTGAAATTGCTTCTATGCATGAGTCTATTGATGTTGTTGTCACAATATTAAAATCATTAGCCAATACAGATCGTTTACTTATTTTATGTCATCTTGCCAAACAAGAATTAAATGTCTCCCAAATAGAACAGACGACAAAAATAAGCCAGCCTACCTTATCACAGCAACTGATGATGCTACGTAAAAGCGATATGGTGACCACACGTCGCGATGGAAAACAGATTTTTTATTCCATTAAAGATGAAAAACTGGTTCAGGTACTCAATACCCTATATCAACTCTATTGTCCTAAAAATTTAATTTAATCATATAAATAAAAGAAAATTGAGAAGATGTAATCGTCCTGATAAGACTTCTTAGCATTTTTTATGCATAATATATCTAAAATAGTGATTTAGCTTTAGATATGTCAGATTTAAATTCTCGCTTAACGGCGCTATTACCCGCTTGGCGCTGGCTGCGTACCTACAACCCGACCAAGTTTAAATCTGACCTTCTTTCAGCTCTTATTGTCATTGCAATGCTGGTTCCGCAAGGTATGGCCTATGCCATGCTGGCAGGACTACCGCCCATTACGGGACTGTATGCCAGTATTTTGCCCATGATCATTTACGCCATGGTCGGGAGCAGTCCTACGCTTTCTATTGGCCCGGTCGCGATTATTTCCATGATGACTTTCGCGACACTCAATCCGTTATTTGAGGTTGGCTCACCAGTTTATATACAGGCTGCCTGCCTGCTTGCACTAATGGTGGGTGTCATTTCCTTATTGCTCGGGATATTTCGATTTGGCTTTCTGATTCAGCTGATTAGTCATCCGGTCATCAAGAGTTTTATTATTGCTTCTGCGCTGCTGATTGCTTTGGGTCAATTCAAATTTCTGGTCGATGTACCTTTAAAGGCGAATAATATCCCTGAGTTTGTAGTCAGCGTTTGGCAATATCTAAGGTACAGCAATTTCGCCTCTTTGATGTTTGGCATGCTTGCGCTCATTTTTCTGATTTATTTCCCTAAAGTTTTACAGTCCAATGCTGTGCAAAGCCGAATAGGGTCGACTGCATTTATGACGAAAGCCTTACCTTTAAGTTTGGTGGTCATTTCAATTGCGGCGGTCTATTTTCTGGATTTAAAAGCCGTAGGCATTAAAACAGTAGGAGAAATCCCCTCAGGTTTTCCCCCGCTGAGTATGCCCTACTGGAGTCTGGATCTGGTCATTACCTTGTTACCCGGTGCAGCAATGATCGCCATGATCAGCTTTGTCGAGTCTTTATCTATTGCTCAAGCGACTGCCCTACAGCAACGCAGTCATTTAAATAGTAACCAGGAACTTATCGCATTGGGTTTATCCAATTTAAGTGCCGGGCTCAGCTCAGCATTTCCGGTTACCGGAAGCTTATCGCGCACGGTGGTCAATGCAGATGCCGGTGCCAAAACTCCGCTGGCAGGGGTCATTTCATCTCTGCTTATTGTAGTGGTCAGTCTTTATTTTACCGGCTTTTTCCGTGATTTGCCTTTAGGTATTCTGGCCGCCACCATCATCGTTTCTATCTGGAAACTGGTTGATTTCAAGCCCTTTATTGAAACCTGGCATTATTCCAAAGCTGATGGTATTGCCATGTGGATTACCTTCTTTGGTGTGCTCTGCATCGATATCTCGACTGGTTTGCTACTGGGTATTGTTTCTACCTTTATTCTGCTGCTGTGGCGGATCAGCCGTCCGCATATTGCCGTCATTGGTCTGGTTGAAGGAACCCAGCATTTTAGAAATATACAGCGTCATCAGGTACTGACCTCAGACACAGTCCTGTCCATGCGGATAGATGAAAATCTGACCTTTCTAAATGCCAATACCTTTAAAGGTTTTCTGATTAATGCCGTGAGTCAGTATACAGATTTAGAGCATGTGGTCATTAACTGCTCCAGTATTAGTGCCATCGATCTGAGCGCGCTGGAAATGCTGGAAGACCTGAATGCCGAGTTAAATAAACTGAACATTAAACTGAATTTTTCCGAAATTAAGGGTCCAGTGATGGATAAATTACAACATTCAAAACTGCTGCATCACTTAAGTGGCCGGATTTATCTGTCTCATTTTCAGGCCATGCAAGAACTTTCCCCGGAAGTATTTTAAGACAAATCAGATATAAATGATCTCACTCAATTTCTGCTGTGGTTTTTTGAGACTGCCTTTGATATTTTATTAAGAGCTTGAAAATAGAATCTTTTAACAGAGTACAACACAGCAGAATAATCGGAAGCATTTGTATTATTTGAATATTTAAAAAATATGGCAAAAATTTGATGAAAAACTAAAAATATCAACTTTAAAAATAAGCAGTTAGTTTTTATATGGAAATTATTTTTTAGCCATATCACTTTTAGGTATAAAATGCCGAATATTTTTTGTGATTTTTTAGTCCTCGTATTTGTAACAAGGCACCTTTATGTTTTCTGCTTTAATGCGTTTGAGTTTAGTCTCCCGAATTATTATCGCCATTATTCTGGGTATTGGTGTTGCTGTTTTGTTCCCGAATCTGGCTCCTTATTTAAGCCTGTTAGGTGACCTGTTTATTAAAGCACTTAAATCTGTTGCACCCATTTTAGTTTTTGTGCTGGTTTTAGCCTCTATTGCTAATTTTAAAGTCGGACATAGCGCGAAAATTAAACCCATCATACTAATGTATGCAATTGGAATGTTACTGGCTGCATTAAGTGCCGTAATTGCCAGTATCATTTTTCCAAGTACCTTGTTTTTGGATATTCCCGCAAATGCAGACTTGCAACCACCAGGTAGTCTGATTGAAATCTTAAAAAACCTGCTTTTAAGTTTTGTGGCCAATCCTGTGGTTGCGATTAGTGAAGCCAACTTTATTGGTATTTTGGCCTGGGCTGTTGCTTTGGGGGTTGCATTCCGTCATGCCCATGACTCAACAAAAGTATTGCTCACCGATGCTGCAAATGCCGTCAATAGCGTGATCCGTTTGGTCATCAATTTTGCCCCGGTGGGTATTTTTGGTCTGGTTGCCGTGACCTTTGCAGAAGCTGGATTAAGTACGTTTGAGAGCTATGCACAATTGTTAGTAGTATTGATTGGCACCATGTTGTTTGTGGCATTGGTAGTCAATCCAATGATGGTGGCCTTTGTGACCCGTGCAAATCCCTATCCACTGGTTTTACAATGTTTACGCGAAAGTGGCATTACGGCGTTTTTTACTCGCAGTTCGGCAGCCAATATTCCTGTGAATCTGGATTTGGCCAAACGTTTAGGTGTTGCTGAATCTACAGCCAGCGTTGCCATTCCTTTAGGAGCAACGATTAATATGGCGGGGGCTGCTGTTACCATTACCGTTCTCACCTTAGCCACTGTGAATACATTGGGTATTTCGGTGGATTTCACCACCATGCTGGTTTTATCGGTACTGGCAACCATTTCAGCTTGTGGTGCTTCCGGTGTTGCCGGTGGATCTTTATTGCTGATTCCTGTCGCTTGTGGCCTGTTTGGGATCAGTTCGGATGTCGCCATGCAAGTGGTAGCCATTGGTATGGTGATTAGCGTATTGCAGGATTCAACAGAAACTGCATTAAATTCTTCAACAGATGTGCTATTTACTGCTGCCGTTGACCGCGGTTTGGATTAAGATAGTCATTATTAAGTTTTTTTTGTGACGTTATGCCTTTTCAAACTTTACCGCTCTGGGTTCAATTAGGGGCTTTTTTTCTTGCAGTCAATGCAGGAATGATTAACGTTCTCGGACTGGTGACCGTGCTGCATCAGTCCGTTTCCCATATGACCGGAAATGTCAGCATGTTGGCCATGGCTTTACTCAAGTGGCAACCTGAACACATCCTTTACTTAATCCTGGTTATTCTATGCTATGTCATTGGTTCATTTTATAGTGGATTTATACTCGGAAATAGTCAGTTTAAGTTAGGACGCCGCTACGGTTTTCCTTTAAGTCTGGTGGCTTTTTTTATCCTGTTATGTTGGCTTTTACTTCCCTATTTCCCGCGTTATGCCTTACTCTGGGCATGTGGTGCCATGGGTATCCAGAATGCTATGGTCAGTCATTATAAAGGTACGATTATTCGTACAACCCACTTATCGGGTGTTTTGACAGATTTGGGCTTGGCTTTAGGCTACAGGTTACGGGGACTAAAAGTAGAACGTAGACGTATTATTCTGCACTTGCTCATTTTATTTGGATTTTTCATTGGCGGTCTACTTGCCAGCGTGATTTATCCTTATTTAAAATTGCATGCCTACCTCGTCCCAGTGATGTTAAGCTGGACACTTAGCTTGATTTATTGGGTTATTTATTATCGTTATCGGCAGACTCAAGAGTAATATCGGAATTTATTATGGTCAAAAATGCATTACAGGCTCAATTGCTAAAAGCGGGTTTAGTCGATAATAAAAAGGCTAAAAAACTGTCAAAACAGGCAGTACATGAGCAACGTACCGGACAAAGCAATGAAGCTGAATTAAAGGCCAAAATTGCTCAAGACCAGCAAGAAAAGCTGGCTCGCGATCAGGCGCTGGATTTAGAAAAAAAACGCCTGTTACAGGGTAAAGAATTAAAAGCTGCCATTGTGCAAATGATCAATCAGCACAAAATTAAAGACACCGATGGCGAAGTTGCCTATCAATTTATTGATGACAATAAAGTCAAAAAGATTTATCTCAATCAGCAGATTTACAATGCGCTGGTTGCAGGTTCACTCATTATTGCAAAAGAAGCAGATAGTTATGCCATTTTGCCTAAAGCCTTGGCAGAGCGCATTAACGACAAGATGGAAGGCTTCATTATTGTCAACAATTCTGAAAAGAATGAACAGACCACCGATGAAGACGATCCATATGCAGCCTACGTCATTCCTGATGATTTAATGTGGTAAGTCCAGTTCATCAATCGTTGAAGGAATTCACTATGCCAGTATTCGTATTGGCATAGATAACAAGAACAGAATAATGATAAGAAATTAAGTAATTTCAGCATCAGCCCAGCTGGTGAATTTTATTTGAGTTCATGTATATAAAACGTTATCTTTATAATAATCAAAAAATAACGCTATACACTATTCCATAATTTAAAAAATTCAGGATAATTTTTTGGAACAATTGGCATTCATACAAAATATTCAGGACTGGTCAGATCACTATCCATGGCTAGAAATGTTCACCTCTCTCAGTATTTTAATTTTACTGGCACTCCTGGCAAATTTTATTGCCAAGCAAGTCGTGGTTCGTGGTATCCGCCAACTGATTTCCAAGATGAAATTTGTCAATCAGGACATTTTTGCCCAGCATAGTGTTATCCGCCGGGTTTCAAACATTGTGCCAGCGATTGTGATTATGAATGGTATTGTCACTGTTCCGCATCTTTCAGAAAAAGTCATTGTTTTTGTTCAGATGGCGGCACAGGCATTTATTTTTCTCACTCTTGCTTTAGCCATCAGTGAATTTTTAAGTATTTTCAATCTGGTTTATCAACGTAATCCCAAATCAAAAAACAAACCAATTAAAGGTTATTTACAGCTGGTTAAGCTGATTATCTTTATTGTCTGTGGCTTGATGATTTTAGGTACTTTCCTCAAAAAAGATGTCTTTACTTTGCTGGCAGGTTTTGGTGCCATGGCAGCAGTACTGATGTTGATATTTCAAAATACCATTCTCTCCTTGGTAGCCTCAGTACAAATTTCATCTTATGACATGGTGCGAATTGGTGACTGGATAGAAATGCCTTCACTGAATGCCGACGGTGATGTCATTGATATGTCATTACATACCATTACCGTGCAAAATTTTGACAAAACCTTAACCACTATTCCAACCAATAAGCTGGTAACAGATACTTTTAAAAACTGGCGCGGTATGGCGTATGCTGGAGTACGCCGTATCAAAAGGTCCATCTTTATTGATCAAAGTAGTGTGCATTTTATGACACCGGATGAGCAGCAAAAACTAAAAGATTTTTTATTGCTGGATCAATATTTAAATAGCAAACATGATGAGCTGGAAAGCTTTAACCAGCAACTCTCGAACCAATCTTTATACAATCAGCGCCGTTTAACCAATTTAGGTACCTTCCGCGCCTATGTTGAGTTTTACTTAAAACAGCATTCAGGCATCGCGCAAAATCAATCGCTGATTATTCGACAATTACAACCGACCAGTGAAGGTTTGCCCCTGGAAATTTATGCTTTTGCAAATACGACAGTATGGAAAGATTATGAGGCGATACAGTCTGATATCTTTGATCATTTGATTGCAATTGTCCCGGAATTTGGTTTAAGAGTTTATCAGGCACCATCCGGTGCGGATTTCAGGCAATTCACCGCACGTTCAGCAGATCAAGCCGAACTTTAAAAACAAACGGGCTGATGCAATAGTTAAAACGTATTGCTATTATTCTTATTTGTACTTGAATGATTCAACTGAAAATAAGGCATCCCCCGTTCATGCAATTAATATGGTTTCGACAGGACTTGCGTATACAAGACCATGCTGCACTTTGGCATGCAGCTCAATCTGGAAACTGTGTTGCCTTGGTGATTCTCTCACCTGAGCAATGGCAACGACATGATGACAGCCCTGCCAAACAAATATTTTATTTACGCCAACTGGAAACGCTAAAATCACAGCTCAATCAGCTAAATATTCCACTGCTGATCAAGCACATTCCTTTATGGAAAGATGTCCCCAATGAGATGCTGCAGCTTTGTCTGCGACTTGGTATTGACGCTGTACATGCCAATATTGAAATTGGAGTGAATGAATTAAAACGAGATGCCCAAACGCAACAAAATCTGGAAAAGCATCAGATTTCGCTTGAGCTTTATCATGACCAGACGATTTTTCCTGTCGGTTCAATCACAAATAAATCTAATCAGCCTTATCAGGTGTTTAGTGCGTTTAAAAAACGCTGTTATGAATTACTTGGCATTGGCCTACAGCAATGTTATCCAGCAGTGGCAAAGCAGGAAAAAATAGCGCTGAACCTGGAATCAGAAAAAACGAAAAACAGTGCATCAACATATATGCAAAGCTCTGTATCAGATCAGTTACAGCAGCTTTGGCCGGTAACGGAAGACTATGCACTGAATATTTTGAATCATTTTGTTGACTCTAAAATACAGCAGTATCAACAGGAACGGGATTTTCCTGATCTTAATTCAACCAGCCGATTGTCTGCTTACTTAAATATCGGTGCGGTTTCAATCAGGCAGTGCTTACGAGCCGTGTTTAGAAAACAAAATGGTCATTTTCATATAGACAATGCGGGACAACAAACCTGGCTGGATGAATTGTTGTGGCGTGAGTTCTATCAACACATTCTTTATCAGTTTCCTGCCGTTTCCAAACATAAACCTTTTAAAAGCAATACTGAGAAGATTCAATGGCGTAATGCTGAGCAAGACCTGCATGCCTGGCAACAAGGTCAGACTGGAATTCCCATTGTAGATGCGGGTATGCGTCAGTTGCTGCAAACCGGTTGGATGCACAACCGGGTACGTATGATTACAGCAATGTTCTTAACCAAGAACCTGCTGATTGACTGGCGTCTGGGTGAAAAATGGTTTATGCAGCATTTAATTGATGGCAATTTGGCCGCAAATAATGGTGGCTGGCAATGGTGTGCTTCAACGGGAACCGATTCAGTACCCTATTTCCGAATCTTCAACCCAATCACCCAATCGCAAAAGTTTGATAAAAACGGCGATTATATCCGAACATGGGTACCGGAACTGGCACATCTGGATGCAAAAAAAATCCATGATCCTTATGCTTACCCACAGGTGCGAAAATTAAATTACCCACGGGCAATTGTGGATTTAAGCTTATCGCGCAAGCGTGCCATAGAGGCGTTTAAGGCAATCTGACTTGGAAATATTAAAGAATCGCCCTGTTCAATCAGGGCGAGACCCAAAACTACTGCAATCTACAAATCGTTTCAGTTGAATGCTGCTCTAAGGTGCTGAGGAGAATCCACCTAAAAGAATGCCAAGCCCTAAAAAAATTCTAAAATCAGTTCAATTGATCGAAATGAATTAATTCAAACCATTAATCTTGCGAAGCAGTGTTTCTCAGGTAGAACTTTCTGAAAAAAATGATCGGGGGCTATCATCGACGAAGTTTAGATGACGCCAAAATGCACTGTATCAAATTGTTAGGTGATCAATTAACTTCAAGACATTTTCAAAGCCAGGTTAATGAAATTCATGTATGTGTGGCTGTACTGAACAAATTTACCCAGTGAGGTAGACCTTCATACCCAAGTGATCTCCTAAATTTTAATGATTTGGAGTAAATTCAGCTTTTAAATATTTATGTAACAAAGCCGTTAAAATGAAAAGTTTACTGATTTAATCAGACTTTTAGATATTCATTAAATTATTATTTATACTATTGAAGTTGCAATAATATTCAACCTAACAGCCATTTACTCAAGGAAATTCGCATGTTGCAGTGGTTTGAAAAACTCGTCGATCCTTATCCATCCAAAGGTTTAAACGAACCACTTCCTACCCGTTTTTTCCCTTTTGTCTGGCAAGCCGCTCAAGGTGTGCGCCCTTATTTATTGTTGCTGGTGCTGTTTACTGCAGCTGCTGCAAGTTTTGAAGCCTTTCTTTATTCTAAAATCGGTGATTTGGTGAACTGGCTAAGCAAGAGTCAACCAGACATTTTTTTGGCTGAACATAGCCAAAATCTTACGATCTTGAGCTGCATTCTGCTGGCCAATATCTTATTTGCCAATATACAGTCTATTATCAAGCATCAAATTTTATACAGTACTTTTCCCATGCGTTTACGCTGGCGTTTCCATAATTTACTGTTACAGCAAAGTCTAGACTTTTTTCACAACGACTTTGCCGGACGTTTATCTGCCAAAGTAATGCAGACTTCACTGGCGGTACGTGAATTTTGGGTGATTTTGGGTGATATGCTTGCCTATGTTCTGATCTACTTTGTCACGATCAGTCTGGTTCTGGGGGCAATTTCTCCGTTGCTGATTTTGCCTCTGCTGCTTTGGCTGGTACTGTTTATTTGTGCTGCCTGCTTTTTTATTCCACGTTTAAGCCAGATTTCAAGCCAGCAGGCCGATGCCCGTGCAGTCATGACTGGTCGTGTTACCGACGCTTACACCAATATTCAAACCGTGAAACTATTTGCACATGCTGGGCGTGAAAGCAAGTATGCCAAAGCATCCATGCAAGATTTCATGATCACGGTATATAAACAAATGCGCCTGGGCACACAGTATGAGATCAGCATCAATTTACTCAGTGTGGTTTTATATGGTGGCGTTTTAGGTACCGCCATCTGGTTATGGATCAACGGTCAGGCCGAACTCGGTATTATTGCTGCAACGACCGCCATGATTTTAAAACTCAACAGTATTGCCGAATTTATGATGTGGCAGTCATCCGCACTGTTCGAAAATGTCGGAACCATTCAGGATGGTATGAAAACCTTGGGACGGCCAATTCACATTCAGGACAAACCGGATGCACAACCTTTACAGGTACAGCATGGTGAAATTAAATTTGAAGATGTCAGTTTTGCTTATCAGAATAAAAATGTGATTGATCATTTTAATTTAACCATTAAACCGGGAGAAAAAATTGGCATTGTCGGCCGCTCTGGTGCAGGAAAATCGACCCTGATTCAACTGTTATTGCATTTTTATAATATTAACCAAGGTCGTATTTCGATCGATGGTCAAAATATTCAAGATGTGACTCAGGACAGTTTGCGTAAAAATATTGCTTTTGTAACTCAGGATACCTCTTTGTTACATCGTACCGTGGCTGAAAATATTAAATATGGCCGTCCCGATGCAACAGATGAAGAGATGTTTGAAGCCGTGCGCAAAGCCAAGGCGGAAGATTTTATTCCACAGCTCACTGATTTGCGTGGCAAAACTGGCTATGAAGCCTATGTGGGGGAACGCGGTGTTAAACTATCGGGTGGTCAACGCCAGCGTATCGCCATTGCCCGGGTGTTTTTAAAAGATGCGCCAATTCTGATTTTAGACGAAGCCACCAGTGCCTTAGATTCTGAAGTAGAGGCGGCAATTCAATCCAGTCTGGATGAATTGATGCAAGGTAAAACCGTGATTGCGATTGCCCATCGACTATCCACCATTGCACAAATGGACCGTTTGATTGTGCTGGATGAAGGTAACATTGTAGAGCAAGGCACGCATGAAGAACTGGTTGCGCTGGGTGGTATTTATGCACATTTGTGGCAAAGACAGACGGGCAGTTTTTTAATCGAACAACAGGCATTGAAGAAAAAGGATATGTATTGATGCTGTATTTAGAAGATATAAAAGTGGGTGATCGTTTCATTAGCCGTGAATATGAAATGACCTTAGAAGAAATCAAACAGTTTGCACATGCTTATGATCCTCAAGTTTTTCATACTGATGAACATGAGGCCAAAGCACATCCTGTTTTTCAGGGCATTGCTGCCAGTGGCTGGCACACCTGTGCAGTTACCATGCGTTTATGGACTGAGTGTTTTCCGGTCGCTTATGGTTTGATTGGTTCAGAGTCCAGCCTGCGCTGGCCGCGTCCGACCCGTCCTGGCGATAAGATTCATGTCGAGATCGAAATTGTGGCAATTACGCCATCAAAAAGTAAAAATGACCGAGCTATAGTCAGTTATGTGACTCAGGCATTCAATCAGAACCATGATGTATTACTTATTTCAACCACTAAAATTGTGGTCTTTAAAAAAGATGTTCAGCCTGAATAATTTTCAGGCTTTAAAAATATTGTCCAACAATTTTAATCGAATACTGTTTCAACTCATACCAATATGGCATCTACAAATAGAAAAACGAATGAATGCAATGGATGGCGCATGAAAACGATTTCTCCAAGACAGGATCAAGGCATACCGGGTGTTTATGGACTGCTGCTGTTAGATGTGGTATCCCGTTGGGGTTACACTGCTGAAGCACTCTTCACCCCATTTCATTTAAACAGTGAACAGTTGGCAGACCCCAACTTTCGTATTCCGACACCAGTTGCCAATGAACTGGTCAAGCATGCACTACGTTTAACTGGCGAGCCGACACTGGGTTTCCATTTGGGCACCCAGATGCGTATCTCGATTCATGGTTTTATTGGTTATGCCATTATGACGGCACATGACATTACTGATGCCCTGATACTGGCGAACCGGTTTATCCAGCTACGTATGCCATTTTTACAACTTTATTTTTCCACCTTTGGTGAAAAAGCGACCTTACAGTTGCAGTGTGATTTTGATATTGAACCCTTACGTACTGAAATTGCCATTGCCCTGACCTTTGGCATTATTACCATGGCCAAAGCCCTGACCGGTTGTGAGGACCTGTCCGGGGAGATTGATTTTGATTTTCCCAAACCGTCCGGTTTTGAACGTTACATGGCAAAATTTCCATCGCATCAGTTCCGTTTCGAACAGCCACATCTATTAAGCAGTTTTGATAAAAAATATCTGAGCTTGAAAATGGTCAATGCTGACCCAATTGCCAGCCAGATTGCGATTAACCAGTGTGAAGCGGAACTGTCTGCCTTGGGCGAACGTCGCCGCCTAGCCATGCGGGTGCGTGACATTTTGACCAATTCTGAACAGCATTATTTAAGTATTGAAAATGTGGCAGATCGTCTGCATATGTCGGATCGCACTTTAAAACGTCAACTGGCAGCCGAAGGCACCTCATTTTCTACATTGGTAGATGAAGTACGTTATCGGCATGCCACTTCCCTGCTGTCACGTACTGATTACACGCTTGAGCAGATTGCCGATGAAATTGGTTATAGCGATGTCGCCAATTTCAGCCGTGCATTTAAGCGTTGGAGTGGGCGTAGTCCAAGCAATTGGCGTAAAGATCCTTATCTATAAACTTTTGTTTTTATCAAAAAACATGTATAAAACATGGCAAAAATGATTTGAATATTTTAAAGGAGTCATCCATGAATCACCCTTCAGAGTTAAAGTACGCAAGTACACACGAATGGGTCAAAATTGAAGGTGATCTGGTTATTACTGGGATTTCCGACCATGCACAAGATGCTTTGGGCGACCTGGTCTATGTTGAAGCGCCAGAAGTGGGTCAGAAAATCACTGCCGGTGAACAGGCAGGCGTAGTTGAATCGGTGAAAACGGCTTCTGATATTCATGCACCTGTTTCAGGTGAAGTGGTTGAAGTAAACTCAGCACTTGAAGATGATCCTGATTTTGTCAATGATGACCCTTATGGCAAAGGCTGGATTTATAAAATCAAGCCAGACAACATGGCGGATGTAGAGAAACTGCTTTCCAGTAGTGAATATGAAGCAGGTTTGTAATACTGCTTTAAATAAAAAAATCAGCCTGTATGGCTGATTTTTTTTATCGTCAGAAAAATGCAGTACACTTTAAAAAAATAATCTTTGAAAAAGCAAATTGAAAAAGAAAGCTCAAATTTTTTAATAAAAAAGTATCTAACTTAAGACATTTATGATTAAGGTGTTTCCGGGCCTGTCTTAGCTTGATTCTCTTCCGGATCTTTATCTTGCAGCATACTGAATGATGCAGCTGAACCTGGAACCGTTTGATCCTGTCTGTTATTTTTCAATTTAATCTGCAAGCGCAATTCATTCATGGAGTCGGCATTACGCAATGCTTCTTCATAACTGATCGCACCCTCATTATATAAATCATATAAAGCCTGATCGAATGTTTGCATACCCAATTCACGGGATTTTTTCATGATTTCTTTGAGTTCATGAAACTGGCCTTTCAGGATATTATCTCCAATTAAAGGTGTATTCAGCAAAATTTCAATGGCTGCACGACGTCCACGTCCATCTTCAGTACGCACCAAACGCTGTGAAATAATCGCCTTCATATTGGAAGATAAATCCATCAACAATTGATTGCGACGTTCTTCCGGGAAAAAATTGATAATTCGATCCAGCGCCTGATTGGCATTATTGGCATGTAAAGTACCTAAACATAAATGTCCGGTTTCGGCAAAGGCAATGGCATGTTCCATGGTTTCGGTATTACGGATTTCACCAATTAAAATAACATCCGGTGCCTGACGCAAGGTATTCTTCAAGGCATTGTGCCATGAATGACTGTCCACGCCGACTTCGCGGTGGGTAATCATCGATTTCTTATGCTTATGCACATATTCCACCGGATCTTCCACGGTAATAATGTGCCCGGCAGAATTTTCATTACGATGATCAATCATGGCGGCTAAAGAAGTCGATTTACCCGAGCCGGTAGCACCCACCACAAGTATCAGACCGCGTTTTGCCATCATCACATGCTTTAAGGACTCGGGAAGCTTTAACTGATCAAAATTTGGAATTTCTGCGGTAATGGTCCGTATTACCATCCCTACATGTAATTGCTGCTGGAATACATTGACACGAAAGCGCGAAACATTGGGAACACTAATGGCAAAATTACATTCCAGCTCGGTTTCAAACTCATGCCTCTGTTTTTCATTCATTAAACTATAGGCAAACAACTTGGTCTTGTCGGCAGTCAATGCCTGCTGGCCAAGCGGTTTCATTAAGCCCTGATGTTTAATACTCGGTGGAAAATCTGCTGAAATAAATAAATCCGAGCCGCCATATTCCACCACCTTAGTCAGCATATGGAACATCATTTTACGTGCTTCTTCCAGTAATTCCGTACTATACATATATTCCCCGATGAGAATTGTTTCTATGATTCACGCATACCGAAATTGGTTTAATTTATTTAAATGCTTATCTCAGTCGTGAAGAAACAATTCATGTTTTATTGATTACTATTTTTCCCTATTGTGCATAAACATAGTAAAGTACTCAACTTTGTTATTTTTAACTGGTTAAAAATATGCATAGAAATTGCATACACCATCAATAAACGTGTGGTTTAAAATTAACCAGATAACAAAAATAGATCTATACAAGAAAAAAGCCCCTAAATTCAGGGGCTTTATCACAACATTATTTATAGATTATTGATCATCGATAAACTTTTTATAGAAAATCAGGCACTCTGTTTTAATTGAGAAACACGGAGTGAATTTGCTACATCCATTAATAGTTGCTGGGTTTTATCCCAACCCAGACAGCCATCTGTTACAGACTGACCATAAGTCATATCGCAGGAAATTTTTTGTTGGCCATCAACCAGGTGACTTTCCAGCATTACCCCACGAACCTGACTTTGAGTACGTTCCGTAATAATCGTCTTGAGCACTTGAGGCTGTAAAAGCGGATCTTTGTGGCTATTGCCATGACTGCAGTCAATCACCAAAGCCGGTAATTCACCTTTGCATTTTTCTTTGATCTTTTCAATTTCCGCCAGCTGGTAATTGGGACCTGAATTTGCACCGCGTAGAATTAAATGTGCTTTTGGATTGCCCTGCGACTCTAAAATACACGGTAAACCGGATTGGCCCAGCCCCAGGAATTGATGTGGATGCGATGCAGATTGAATAGCATCCAGTGCAATTTGAATGGAGCCATCGGTGCCATTTTTGAAACCGATGCTGTATGGCATATGGCTTGAGATTTCACGATGAATCTGAGATTCACTGGTCCGTGCACCAATAGCACCCCATGCCAGTAAATCATCGAAATACGCAGTCGCCATTGGGCTTAATATTTCCGAAGCAATCGGCAAACCTATTTCAATAATTTGTAGATACAACTCACGTGATTTTTCTAGTCCCAATTGCATATTGGATGAGCCGTCTAAATTTGGGTCATAGAGGAAGCCTTTCCAGCCTATGGTGGTACGCGGTTTTTCAATATAGGCACGCATCACCAGGAAAATCTGATCTGACACCTGGCTTTGTAATTGT
Source organism: Acinetobacter sp. YH01018 (assembly GCF_013420295.1). Taxonomy (NCBI): domain Bacteria; kingdom Pseudomonadati; phylum Pseudomonadota; class Gammaproteobacteria; order Moraxellales; family Moraxellaceae; genus Acinetobacter; species Acinetobacter sp. YH01018. Next base: position 20,723 of record NZ_VOYL01000011.1, on the reverse strand, counting down.
TGTAATTTATGCGCATATTCAAGTACAGCCACGGGATCGTGAATCGAACATGGGCCTGTCACCACCATCAAACGATGATCCTTGCCTGCCAATATATTTTCAATGGTTTGACGCTGCGCAGCAATTTGTTGCGCCAATTTATTCGATAATGGCAATTGTGCCTTCAATTGGTGAGGCAAAGTTAAAATGGTTTCTTTTGCAGTTGTTTGAGTTTGTTGTAAAGCAGTATTTAAAGCATTCATTGGTCTTTCCTGGGGACTATTCAGTCCAATCTTTTATTTGAGCGTTATGGGTCTAATGGATTGCGTGTGAAGAGTCATCAATTGACTAAAGTAAAACCAATAAAAATTGCTAAAGTATGAATAATTTAATGTTTGCATGTCTAAACTCCCAAAATGTAAAAAATAAGATATAAAAAAAACCTGATCAGGGTTGCCCGATCAGGTTATAAACTTGGTGGGCAACCTTTTCTTGCCCGAACGCATTCAGGCAATTATCTAAATTGCCAAAAGTAATAAGTCGCGTTTGAGAGTACAGGTTGCTTTAACATCTTTATTTCTTCAAAAAAGTATGTATCTTGAAATTAAAATACGCTGTATTGCCATATTTGACAATAGTTTTATTTAAAATAAAACTACATCAATCATTAAACTTTTGCTTATATATGGGTTAAAAACCGGACCAGATAAAATTCAAGTGATTGTGAAAGATTTTTAAATAGCAAAGATTCACCTTTCTTTTTCGAGTTATATCTCTATAAAATCACCTCAAAGTCACCTCTCTCTAACTCCATTATTATTTTCCATAAACAAAAAAACAGTAAGAGTTGTTGATTTTTTGATAAGAAAAAAGCAGCACAGCAATTGCAATAAGCCGCTAGAATGCTATTCATACTGAAAGCTTGATTTGTTTTACTCCATAACGAAGGATGTATTCATGTTCCAACATGTTGATGCGTATGCAGGTGATCCGATTCTTTCTTTAATGGAAGAATTTGCTAAAGATGAACGGACACAAAAAGTGAATTTAAGTATTGGGCTTTATTACAATGAAGACAATATTGTGCCTCAACTTGAAGCGATCAAAGCAGCGTATAAGAATATTGAAGCAAGCAATGAACAGGTTAAGCTGTATTTACCGATGGATGGCTTAAAACCTTATAATCAGGCTACTCAAGCACTGGTATTGGGAGAAAATAGTTCGGCGCGCCGTGATGGACGCGCGGTGACCATCCAGACCTTAGGCGGTTCTGGCGCGCTTAAAGTTGGTGCGGATTTTCTGAAAAAATATTTTCCTGAATCTGATGTTTGGGTTAGCCAACCGACTTGGGAAAATCATATTGCCATTTTTAACGGTGCCGGCATTCACTCACATTTCTACCCTTATTTTGATGCAGCGACCAATGGCGTTAATGTGCCAGTAATGCTGGAAAAATTAAGCCAGCTACCGGCAAAAAGTATTGTGTTATTACATCCATGTTGCCATAACCCGACGGGTGCAGACTTGACGCCTGCTGAATGGGATCAGGTGATTGCTGTACTAAAACAACAGGATCTGATTCCCTTCTTGGATATTGCCTATCAAGGTTTTGGTCAAGGACTAGAAGAAGATGCCTATGCGATTCGTGCCTTAGATAAAGCAGGCATGAACTTTATTGTCAGCAATTCATTCTCTAAAATTTTCTCGCTCTATGGTGAACGTGTAGGCGGTTTAACTTTTGTCTGTGATGATTCGGCCACTGCACAAAAAGTATTGGGCCAGCTCAAAGCGACAGTACGCCGTATTTATTCCAGTCCGGCAACGACTGGGGCATTGTTAGTCAATAATGTCTTGCATGACGAGAAACTTACCGCGATGTGGCAAACTGAACTGAAAGAAATGCGGGAACGTATTATTAAAATGCGTCACATTTTAAAAGATAAACTCAGCCAAGCCTTACCAGAGCGTGACTTTAGCTATTTAGTCAAACAGCAAGGCATGTTTAGCTATACCGGGCTGAGTGCTGAACAGGTCGATATTCTCAAAAATCAATACGGCATTTACCTAGTGCGTAGTGGCCGTATGTGTGTTGCGGGTCTGAATTTAAGTAATATCGATTATGTGGCTGAATCGATTGCTGAAGTCATTAAAGCCACTGCTTAATTTGGGCCGAATTTCTTTAGGCTGATATAAAAAAAACGGGCAATCTGCCCGTTTTTTTATTTCGTTTTTATTTGAGAATGTTTAGTCTTCAAAATGGATCACGGTACGAATCGATTTACCATCATGCATTAACTCAAAGGCTTCGTTAATTTTTTCCAGTCCCATGGTATGAGTAACAAAAGGTTCAAGCTGAATATCTCCTTTCATGGCTTCTTCTACCATACCTGGCAATTGTGAACGGCCTTTCACTCCACCAAAAGCGGTGCCTTTCCAGGTACGGCCGGTGACCAGCTGGAATGGACGGGTTGAAATTTCCTGACCTGCACCCGCAACCCCAATAATGATGGATTGTCCCCAACCACGGTGAGCACATTCCAGTGCAGAACGCATCACATTGGTATTGCCAATACATTCAAAAGAATGATCTACACCCCAACCGGTTTTTTCAACAATCACTTCCTGAATCGGTTTGTCATAATCTTTTGGATTTAAAAATTCTGTCGCGCCAAACTGTTCAGCCAGTTTGAATTTTTCAGGATTGGTATCAATAGCAATAATGCGGCTGGCTTTGGCTTTTTTGGCACCTTGCACCACAGCCAGACCAATACCGCCCAGACCAAATACAGCAACGGTATCGCCTTCCTGAACTTTAGCAGTATTTTTTACCGCACCCAAACCTGTGGTCACGCCACAACCGAGCAAACATACATGCTCATGATTCGCTTCAGGGTTAATTTTTGCCAAAGAGACTTCAGCGACCACGGTATATTCACTAAAGGTTGAGCAACCCATATAGTGGTAAATCGGCTGCCCGTTATAAGAAAAACGGGTGGTGCCATCCGGCATCAAACCCTTACCTTGCGTTGCACGAACTGCGACACAGAGGTTGGTTTTACCCGATTTGCAGAATAAACATTCACCACATTCTGCAGTATAAAGTGGAATAACGTGATCGCCCGGTTTCACGCTGGTTACGCCTTCACCAACTTCCACTACAACACCAGCGCCTTCATGGCCCAATACTGCGGGAAACACGCCTTCAGGATCATCACCTGATAATGTAAAGGCATCAGTATGACATACACCAGTATGGCTAATTTTTACCAAAACCTCACCTGCTTTCGGTGGAGCAACATCAATTTCAACAATTTGGAGCGGTTGACCTGGACCAAATGCGACTGCAGCACGTGATTTCATGAATGATTCATCCTTTTTTGGTTCTTTAACAGATGAGCTACAGTAACCTCTTTTTATTGTCCGATTCAACCTATAACATGATGATAATATGTACTTATAACTTTATGACTTCATAACAATTATGCAGATTAGACCATCCATGCATGCTGTCATGTTTGCTGTTACAATTTTTACAATGACGGGGTGCGGTTTGCCGATGAATGAATCCAAAAAGCAGTCTCCCATTCAGGTGCATGCCGAGCACTGGTTAAACGGTTCCAATGTAGATACACAAATTATCCAGGGCCTTACCGCCTATCTTGCTTTAGATGATGCTTTTACCAGTATTGCTTCAAGGCTGCATTTGATTAATAAAGCAGAATATAATATCGATTTGCAGTATTACATCTGGGAAGATGACTCAATTGGTCACCTGATGCTGGCTGAATTGCTAAAAGCCGCTGATCGTGGGGTAAAAATCCGTTTATTGATTGATGACCAGAACGGCTCCCAACTCGATGCTACCTTAAAACAATTGGCACAACATCCAAACTTTGAAATTAAAATCTTTAATCCCTATACCTTTAGGGTCAGAAAACTGCGCGTGTTTGATTATATTTTTCGTTTCAAACAAATTAATCGCCGTATGCATAACAAGCTGATTATTGCCGATGGTGCCATAGCGGTGACCGGTGGCCGCAACATTAGCCGTGAATACTTTGAAGCCAGTGAGTCTTTCCAGTTTACCGATATGGACATTTTGTTTTATGGCACTGCCGTGAAGCATGCCAACAAAGTATTTCAGGACTTTTGGAGTGATGATTTAAGTTATCCTGTACCCCTGCTGTTGGGTAAAAGCCGTCCAGAACAGCTTGCCAAATTACGTCGATATTATGAGCTGACTGCCTTACAAAAAGACCAGCTAAAAAGGCGGATTGAACTGGCTGAAAAACAGATCACTGAACATCTAAAAGATCGTCCGATTAACTGGGCAAAAGCACATTTTGTCGCAGATTCACCCGATAAAATTCGCGCTCAGGCATCGGATAATCAACTGATTTACCGTCAAATAATGCAGCTTGTGGGAAAACCTGAACAGCATCTGGAGCTGGTCTCTGCCTATTTTGTCCCCACAAAAAAAGGCAGGGATTATTTAACCAGTTTAGCCCAAAACAACGTGAATGTTCGAGTGCTGACCAATTCATTCCTTGCCAATGACGTTCCTCTGGTACATGCCTTTTATAGACAATATCGCCATGATTTACTGAAAAACGGGATAAAATTATATGAATTTAAGCCCTATATAGAACGCAATAAACGGACCTGGTATGAAGTGATGACAGGTAATGTCATTCCAGCTAAATGGAAAAACGCCTCCAGTTTGCATGCCAAGTTTTTGGATATAGATGGAATGGTGTTTATTGGTTCTGCCAATTTTGATCCCCGTTCCGCCAATTTAAATAGTGAAGTGGGACTGGTGGTCGAATCCGCTATGTTACAAGAACGAATTTCGAACGCTTTAGATAAATATTTACCGCTCATTGCCTATGAATTGAAACTTAATCCACAAGGTGAAGTGATTTGGATAGAGCATCATAAAGATGGAACTCGCACAGAGTATTCACATGATCCACAATCGACCAGATTTCAGCGTTTTAGCATGCAAGCGGTGTCATCCCTCCCATTTGAATGGATGATGTAATGACAAATTAATGACATTAAAACACGCACAAGTCTTGTTTTTCTAAATCATCGAGTACTGGAAGATCAGCACGGGATCATATTGTGCTCATGAATCTACACAACCCGCCTTGATAAAATCTACAAGTCTATAATCCTCCCTGTCTCATCTATCAGACTGGGCACTTCCCTGATGAATATTTCTGCGAAAACTTATAAGAAATTAAATGTTATTTATATATATTTTAGATCAATCCATACAATGATTTTACTCGTTTCCTGATTTGATTTAACATGCCATTTTCGAGTTTTTAACTCAGTTCTCTCCCAATCGTGATCTTCTGCAATGCAATTTTTTGATTTAAGCCGTCAATTTAATTTAAGTGATATTTTAACCCCGTATAAAACGCTGGACGATTTAGGCCGCCAAGACTGGTTTTTAGCGAAAGTTCGTGTAGAGCATGACTGCCAGTCCGATTCTGAAATTGTTGAAGGTCAGGCCATTTTAAAATCCAATCAGAATGTACAGCTGGAACTGGAATGGCTGATTCAGGATACCGGTTTTGAACTCCAAGTCCTGTTTAAAGGCATTGAAACAGCAGCGAGTGAAGAAACTCTGGTGATGGTCAAAGGCGCAAAAATTATAGATGCTAATCAACAGGTCATTTCTGCTCAGGCCTTAAGGCTGTGGATTGACGGAACCCTGCTGCCAATGTTGCCAAATATCCGTAAAGAGATTAAATCCCGGTTAAATTTATGGGACTATGTTGAATATGATGGATAGCTTTTGTGGCCTACTCTGAATCACTTAAATTCCTTTTTAAATCTATTTATCATTTGAAAAGTTTTCGATGACATTCTTAAAGATATCAAAAACTTTTTCTAGCACAGCCTAAAATGGACAAAATACAGTCAGCATCCTTGGATGCGTTTAATTAACTCTTGATTTATTTAACTTACTTATAGTAAGCCTATTTCTTTAAACAACTGAGTGTAAGCTTCGGCCTTTTTCTCCAAAGCAAGTGGATAGGCACGGGATGAAGATGGCATCCGGTATAAAGTCAATTCACGTTCCGCAAAGTAGGTTTTTGAGGCATGACCAATTAACGGTTTTTCAGTATGTTCTGGCATTGAAAGCATCAAGGTATCGGTTGCTTTATCTCCAGTTGTCATGATGCTATTACACTCAGGAATCTGCTGTAGCAGCTTGTTTAAATCAGTTGCTTGAGCAATGTGCAGAAATTTATCCGAAGCATTCCCTTTTAAACGGATAATTTGGTACGCCGTATCAAAAATTGCGATGCCTTTTTCCATTAAAAAATCACGGATCTGCTGTTCCTTGAAATTTTTATTGGCAATATCTAAAAAGTGTTCTTTATTGCCAAAGAATACCAAACCAAAAATTTTCCACATGTCATTTTGGTAATTTGGATAATAAAACTCCATTTTCCAGCGGACTTTAGGTGGTGGAAAGCTACCCATCATCAGCAATCTGGCATTTGGGGGTAAAAAAGGTTCCAGTGGATGGGTTTCAATATTTGGTTCGGTGCTCATAACAGTCCATTTATTCGTATTCAGTTTAATTTAAAACATTTGACGGATTTTATCTGCTACCTGTTTGCCCCAAAGTGTATAAATTTCCTTGCTGGGATGAAAACCATCCTTTGCCATTTCCAGATTGAGGCTTTTAAAACGTTGCAAATCGTATTCAATCCATTGCATATTGCCGTTCCGCTGAACAAATTTGGCAAGATTTTTATTCATGCCTTTGGCATATTGTCCAAATAACCAAGCCAGTGGATGAGGTAATGCAGGAAACATGTTCATCGGTGGCACGCCAGATACAATAACTAATTCAGGCGTGAATTTCTGGTTAATTTCTGCATAAAGTTGTTGCTGCTTTTGAATCCAGTCTTTAGGTGAGGTCAGTTTGGTAATATCGTTTACCCCGACAGAAGTAATGACCACATCGAAGTGTTGATTGGGCATATTCTTTACCGTCTGAATCACTTGTCCGCTGGTATGGCCAGTGGTAGCTTCAAGTTGATAACTGATTTCATAGCCATCTTTTAACTCTTTCAGCACTGCACCGAGTAAAGCATCTTCCTGAGTTGCAACACCGACTCCAGCCGCAGCCGAATCTCCTAAAATTAAAATAGACAGCATTTTTCCAGTTCCAACTGTCCCCTGACGTTGTCCTTCTGGTTCTGCTAAACGTAGAGTATTTTTCTTAACGGCATTGCCTTGAATAATCAGGGATGGAATCAGAACGATGGTTGAAATTTTTAACAGCATACAAAATAAGATTCACAATGATATCTGTATCAATATAGGAGTTTATGGGGTGAGAAGCATTGACTTAAATTACAATAAGTTTCATCTAATTAAATAGTGAATGGCTGCATCAGGTCAGTAGCGATCTAGGGCTGAGGGTGGTCGATATCTGCTGATGATGTTATTTTTTTATCGAGCTTAGTTTTACAATGTTTTTCCCGCGTATAAAAAAAGCCCATTGAATGAGCTTTTTAGAATCCAAAAATTAACCTAACTTATTAACCAGTTTCAGTGGCAATACTTTCATGGCCAAGCCTAAAGGTAACCAAGGCCACTGTGGAACGTAGGCTTTAACCGGTGCTTTTTCAATGGCCTTGACCAGTAAATGTGAACCGGTTTTTTCATCCACTTCAAAAGGCAGTTTTTTCGCACCTTCATTCAGTTCTGTACGGATATAACCCGGGAAAATGGTAGTGACTTTAATCGGGGTATCAATCAACTCGGCACGGATGCCTTCAGCCAAATGCGCAACTCCTGCCTTACTGGCTCCATACGCGGTTAAATGTTTCGGCATGCCACGCATCGCGCTCATGGAAGAAATCATCACCAGATGCCCTGCATTTTGCGCACGGAAAATTTCCACTGCGGCTTCACATTGTGCCAAAGCTGAAATAAAGTTGGTTTCGACAGTGGCTTTGTTAATTTCAAAATTACCTTTACCAATCCGGCGACCTTCACCCACACCGGCATTGACAATAATACGGTCGATGGTGCCAAATTCCTCTTTAAATGCACGGAACACTTCAAAGACTTGGTCGTAATGGGTCACATCTAAGGTTTTGGCTATGACTTTTATGCCGTATTTGCTTTCCAACTCTTGTTTTAAAGTTTCCAAACGCTCCAAACGACGGGCGCAGATGGCAAGGTTATAGTCTTTTTGTGCAAATTCACGTGCCATACCTGCACCAATCCCTGAACTTGCACCGGTAATTAAAATTGTTTTTGCCATGTTTTCTTCCTTTGCTATTTTTTTAATCAGATCCAGGTCAGTAAGCCGGGATCTTCGGCTTTAATAAAATGGTGTTCATTCAAGCTCAGTAATTGTGGTTCATTTCCCACTAGACGCAGTGTGGTCATGCTGGTATTGGCGATTGCCCAGTTTAAGGCAAAAGTTCGGTTAGCATTCAGCTCTAACAGTTTTCCTGCAGCCACCGAAATCACCCCGCCAGAGGTAAACACTACGGCATAACGCGGTTTTATTTTAGCCAGTTCATCACATAAGTTTTGCAATGCTGTTTCAACCCGGTTTTTAAAATGCGGCCAAGATTCATCATATTCATGATGATAGTCACCACCCGTCCAGCGCTCAATCGCCCCTTCAAAAATTTTAGCCAGGTAAGCCCGAGGATTATCTTCCTTGGCGACATCCTGCTTTAACAGATGCGGTTCATTAAAACGTGGTTCGTATCTGGCAAAAACCTGCTGGTGATTAAATTCATTCCATGCACTATCGGTCTGAATCTCAGCCTCAGGAAAACATTGTGCCAAAGTCAAGTGGGCTGTCTGTTGATGACGTTGCATCGAACCTGACACCACATAAGGTGCCTCTTTTAGAATCTGGTCAAAGTATTGCCCTAATAATTTCGCCTGTAATTCACCGTTGGGAGAAAGTTGGTCATAACTTTCAGCCCCAAAAGAGGCTTGCCCGTGACGAATCAGATAAATTGTGGTCATGTTGGCATCAATTCCTTAAATTTCGCGATATATTTTTGTGCCAGTTCATTGGCCTCAAGTTTTTGTAGGCCAATTAATTTAAGCGCACGAATATGCAAGGCATGGATCACAACCCAGAAATCCTTAAAGGCTGGATTATTGGTTTGTTTGTGGTAGTAGCGGTAATAGATTTGTTGTGCAATTACGGCTAAACGGAAAATGCCGAACACTTCATAAAAGGTCCAGTTCTCTGTTTGCAAGCCAGTTTTTTGCAAATAATAATCCACCACTTCCTGACGCGTGAACATACCTTTTAAATTGGTGGGCTGACGACGCGTGGCTTTAAAAATTTGATTGTCTCTTTCTTCAACCCAATACGCGAGGGCTGAACCCAAATCCATTAAAGGATCGCCGAGGGTTGCCATTTCCCAGTCTAGAACGCCAATCACTTGTGTCGGATGCTTCGGATCTAAAATTACATTATCAAAACGCCAGTCATTATGAATGACACAGGTTTTTGAATCGGCAGGGATATTGTCTTTTAGCCAGTTTCGGACATATTTAAAAGACGGTACATTTAGGGTTTTGGCTTTTTCATAGCGGGCATCCCAGCCTTCTACCTGACGACGACAATAGCCTTCGCCCTTGCCGAGCTTTTCCAGTTCTGTACCCTGATAAGGAACTTGATGCAACTCAATCAATTTATCAATGACATTGATGCACAATTCACGGACCTGAGCTTCATTAAAGTTGAGCTCTTTGGGTAAATTAGCACGTGGAATAATGCCTTCCACACGTTGCATGACATAGAAATCACAGCCAATCACCGATTCATCCTGACAGAGCGCCACCATTTCAGGCAGTACAGGATAGAATGGTGCCAAATTTTTTTGCACATTGTATTCACGTGCCATGTCGTGCGCAGATTTGGCTTTGGTTCCTTTTGGAGGACGGCGTAAAATCAAGTCTGTATTGTCGTATTTCAAACGATAAGTCCAGTTGGACGCTCCACCTGAATATTGTGTAACTTCGGCTTGACCCTGTAAATCAGTTCCTTGTGCTTTGAGCCAATTCTCAACAGCAATGACATCTAGCTCTTCGCCTTGACGAACCTTCCCACCTACATCAATCACTGACATTGTTATTTCCCTAAATCATCAATGTTATAACACTTCATCGCTTACTTATTTATACCCGTTTAATTTCTCATAAACAGCAAAATTTTCAGGCAAGTGATAAGCAGCCTCAACTATTTATGTAATTAATCTTTTTTCCGACCTGAACTGTAACCGCGTTTTGCCAGTTCAAGTTTAGCAATCATGCCTTTATGCACTTCATCTGGGCCATCGGCCAAACGTAAGCTTCGAGCCTGAGCAAAGAATCCTGTTAGAGGTGTATCACGAGAAACACCTGCACCACCGTGTATCTGTATGGCCATATCTACCACTTTTTCCAGTACGCTTGGTGCAACCACTTTAATTGCTGAGATTTCAGTCAATGCTGCCATATTACCTAAAGTATCCATTTTGTAAGCAGCATAAAGTGTAAGTAATCGTGCCTGGTCAATGGCTACCCGTGCTTCTGCAACACGTTCCAGATTGCCACCCAGCTTTAAAATTTCTTTGCCAAAAGCAGTACGACTCATACCACGATCAATCATCAACTCTAAAGATTTTTCTGCTGCACCGATACAACGCATACAATGATGAATACGACCTGGCCCTAAACGGCCTTGCGCAATTTCAAAACCCTGACCTGCACCACCAATAAAATTGGCCACTGGTACACGGACATTGTTAAAGCTAATTTCGCCGTGTCCATGCGGTGCATCATAATCCCCAAATACAGGCAGCATGCGTTCAATTGTTACGCCCGCAGTATCTACAGGAACCAAAACCATGGAATGTTGATGATGACGGTCTTTGCTTTCATCAGGCGTATGCGCCATAAAAATGATGATTTTTGCATTGGGATCGCCCAAACCTGACGACCACCATTTGCGACCGTTTAACACAATTTCCTCACCGTCGATCACCGCCGTAGCCTGCATATTGGTGGCATCAGAAGATGCCACAGCAGGTTCAGTCATACAAAATACGGAACGAATTTTGCCTTCCAATAATGGTATGAGCCATTGCTGTTTTTGTTCTTCAGAACCATAGCGCCACAACACCTCCATATTGCCACTGTCTGGTGCATTACAGTTAAAGACCGTTGGTGCAAGCAAGCTACGACCGGAAAGTTCGGCAATGTGTGCATATTCCTGAACTGATAAGCCTTGCCCCAATTCTGGACATGGCAAAAACATATTCCAAAGACCCACTGCCTTGGCCTTATTTTTTAATATTTCAAGTTGAGTGGGCCATTGCCATGTTGTCCAGTCTCCCCCTTGATTGAGCTCATGGACATCATTCCAAAACTCGGTTTCAACCGGTTCAATTTCTTCCTTAATGAACGTTTTTGTTCTTTCAATATAATCTTGTGCACGTGTTGATAACTCAAACATGGCCAATTCCCTCAAAATATATATTATCTGATCTTTACAACAACATAACCCGAAAACTATTATGAATAAAATGATTTAATTCAATATAACACTATGAACAGTATTCATAATAAAGCCGCGATTGACCTGAGTGTTTTTCATCGCATAGACATTAACTTATATCCCTTATTTATTGCAGTTTATGAACAAAAAAGCATTTCCAGGGCTGCACAGATTTTGTGTATCAGCCAATCTGCTGCCAGCCATGCCTTACAGCGTTTAAGACAACATTTACAGGATGATTTATTTGCACGTGCCGGCAATAAAATGTTGCCTACTTCATTTGCCGAGGAAATTTATCCCATCATTAAAAATGCACTGTTCGCTATTCAAAACATTTCAATGCAAAAACAGCATTTTGAACCCCGTATGGTGCAAAGCTTAAGAATTGCGGTGCATGATGAAATAGAACCGATGATTTTTCCCAAACTGGTTCAGCATTTTCAGGGCTTAAATCTAGAGATTCAATTTTTCAGTAGCAAATTAGACCGTAAAACGCTTGTCACAGATCTCGCCACCCAGCAAATAGACTTTGTCATTGATCTGGAACAAAACTTCGGTGAGAAAATTCAATTTCAGAAACTGGTACAAGATCAATTTGTGGTATGTACGCAGCAACCTGAAATGACGGAACAGCTTTATCTCGCTGCTCCACATATTGGGGTTTCATCACGCCGAACTGGAGTTTTGGTTGAAGATATATATTTAAACCGCAAACAACTGTCGCGACAGATTTTTTTACGTTGCCAACATTATTCAACCGCTTTACAGATTTTGCTACAAAACCCTCAATCCGTTTTAACTATTCCTCAAAATTTGCTTAGTCATTTACAAGTTTCTACTACATTAAATATTTTTGCAGTGCCTGTGGACTTGCCGCTAATTACTTTGGGGATGTATTGGCATAAAGATTTGGAAGATAATTCGCGTCATCAATTTTTGCGCAGCGAAATAATTAAAATTTTTACTTAGGCTATTTTAATAGATCTATTATTTGCTTAGGCTATTTTAAGTATTTGTTATGGATCTGAATGATTTTTTATGCAGATATCACCTTTTACTGAATAAATAACCGAAATGTTGAACTGGCAAGGCTTTTAATGCTATTTGACTATTTCTCAAGCCATTATTTTTGAGAATTTCCATTAATATAGCAGCTCATTTTTTATCTTTTTATTGTTGAATCTGGACTGGTATTTTCAAGTCAGATTCCACAAATTTTATCTATGTTGGCAAATCTCTCCCCTGTTTGGCTCATTATCTTGGGCATGCTGCTTTGTGCAGTGCTGTTTTTTATCTTCCGCAAAATTCACGCTTTCCTTACCGATGTATTTAAACCGTTTAAAAAAGGAAAAAAATACTGGTGCAAAGTCATTGCGGTGAGTGATGGCGATACCATCACCTGTACGCGCTATAACTTGCGTCGCTCAGAAACCAAACTGCGTTTTGCCTATATTGATGCTCCCGAATCAACACAAACCTATGGCAAGGAATCTCAGCGTCTGGTTAAAAAAATGGTGTATTACAAACTGGTCCGTGTCGAGATTACCGATGTCGATCGCTATGGGCGCTGCGTTGGCGTCATTTACCGTTTTAGACGAAATATCAATCAGGAACTGGTCAAACGCGGCGCGGCATGGGTGTATGAGGAATATATTAAAAACCCGACGCAAAAACAGAAATGGTTAGCTCTACAACTTCAGGCCAAGAAGCAGAAAAAAGGCTTATGGAAAAATTCGCATCCGGTACGCCCTAGTGTTTATCGTAAGCGAAATAAATAGAATTTTAGAATAGATAAATAATTATCTTCAAATATAGTTTCGAGTTTGATTTCATGGATTACACTGGCGGGTTAAAAAATAAAGTGGCTTGTTTAAAACAAGCCACTTTAAAATTTATTATCAACAATTAAAGATAATAAGCCAGTTGAACAAGCAGTCGGAATGCTCCAGCAATCAATGCTAATGCAAAAAATCCACCTAGCCACAACACAATAAACCACTGCATCTGTGAAAGTTTCATATTTACTCCTTAATGATAGCCTTCATCACCAATGCGTACTTTGTCGCGGAACACCCAGTAAGACAAACCGGTATAAATAATTTTGAAATGCAACTTATTACTGAGAATTGAAGTGCCTTAATATGATTCTGTCATTTTCAGAATAAATTATTCTTGCTCCCTGACTAATACTTGAACAATCAACTCAACAGGCGTAAAGTTATCTCAATTTAGTTACCCTAGCTAACTATTATGCCAAATCGACTTAACTTTCGTGCTTCATTACTGCGCTGTGCGCGTTTAATGAGTGATGAAATCAATACTATTTTGCTTCCACATCAGCTGAATTATTCATTGTGGCAGGTGCTGTATGTCATACAGCTTAAGCAAGGCTGTACCTCTATTGACATTGCTGAATACCTGAATGTTTCCAAACCTTCGATTGCAAAACGTATTCATGCATTAATACAACTGGAGGTTTTGGATCAGGTCGACACTGATGATAAACGGCAAAAGAAACTGATTCTAAGCATTAAAGGTCAACAACTTTTTTCCGCGTGCTCTGAAAAACTGGACCTGTTTGAACAACGACTGTTATTGCCCTTAGATCAAGCTGCGCAAAATAGTACGCTAAATACCCTGCATCAACTTATGGAGCATCTGCAAGAGATGAAAGGTAGCCAGTCATGAGTGAACATACGCCCTTATGGACAAGAAATTTTATTCTTGTCAGTGCCATTAACTTTCAGCTGGTCCTGACCTTTTATCTGCTGGTGGTGGTCATTGTCGGCTACGCAGTTGCTGAAATGGATGCAACCACGGCTCAGGCCGGTCTGATTTCCGGTTTGTTCATTGTCGGTACCCTGATTGGTCGTTTATTTGTTGGTCAGTTTCTGGAACGTTTTGGCCGCAAAACCACCATGATTGTGGGTTTAATTGGATTTTTGATTTTTTCAGGATTCTATTTTATTCCGATGAATGTCACTGCCTTGCTGAGTGTTCGTTTCATGCATGGTTTTATGATGGGTATGGCATCGACTGTATTGGGTACCATCATCGCGCAGATTTTACCGCCGACCCGTCGCGGTGAAGGGATTGGTTACTACAGTATGAGCAGTACATTGGGTACTGCGATTGGCCCGTTTCTGGCCATCTGGATGATGTTGCACGTCGGCTATACTGCGATTTTTGCCTTATCTAGCATGGTCGCTATGAGCTGTTTAATCGTGGCTTTGCTGATTGAAGTACCTAATTTGCCACAACACCCCAAAACCATTGAAACTCAAGTCAATGTGAAAAAACCGAGTTTCATTTCCCAGTTTATTGAAATGAAAGCCTTGCCGATCTCGATCATCATGTTATTGACATCGATTTGTTATTCTGGGGTTTTATCCTTTATTAATTTCTATGCCAAAGAAATTGATCTGGTTGAAACAGCTTCTTTCTTCTTCTTAATGTATGCGATTGCGATTTTATTTTCACGTCCATTTACCGGCCCACTGATGGATCGTAAAGGTGAAAATATCATTATGTATCCCGCATTTATCATTATGGCATTGGCCTTGTATCTGCTCAGTCAGGCCCATAGTCCGATGACCTTGTTACTTTGTGCAGGCTTGCTCGGTCTGGGCTATGGCAACATTCAGTCAGTTTGTCAGACTGTTGCTGTGAAAAGTACCTCGCTGGATCGTATGGGCTTTGCTACCTCGACCTTCTTCATCTTCCTCGATGCAGGACTCGGCTTTGGCCCTTATTTTATTGGTAGGGCGCTGGATTATATAAATTATGCGCAGCTGTATATGTATAGCGCGATTGCAGCTTTGATCTGTATTGGTTTCTACTATGTATTACATGGACATAAAGTGAAAAGTAAAGCCATTAAAGCTGCTTAATCATTTTCCAATACCGCCAGGAAAAATTAAAACCATTGGCTAAAATATATGAAATCCCCTTTTATAAAGGGGATTTCGAAAAATTATGAATTACTTAAATACCTTAAAACGTGTTGCATCATCTATATAAGCTTTATCTTTGGCTTCACCTTCTACTGAACCAAACACCAGCTGGGCACGCAGTTTCCAGGAGGCTGGAATTTCCCATTCAGCATGTACCTGTTCATCCACGATCGGGTTATAGTGCTGAAGTGAAGCGCCTAAACCTTCAGTATGTAAGGCGGTCCAAGTTGCGAACTGGGCAATGGCTGTTGAGTGCTCTGCCCAGATCGGGAAATTCTCTGCGTAAGACGGGAACTGCTCTTGCAGACCTTTAATCACATCCATGTCTTCAAAGAATAAAACGGTACCCACACCTGCGGCAAAACTGTCCATTTTGGCACTGGTTTTTGCTGCACTTTCTTCATCTTTGGCATAAGACTTGAGTTTTTCTTTGACAAAATTCCAAAATTTTTCGTGCTCGGCATTAAACAAAATCACGGCACGTGAAGACTGCGAATTAAAAGAGGATGGACTCTGTTTGATCGCATGTTTAATCAAATCAGTTAAATACTCTGGGCTTTGCTCTACATTTTTACCGACTGCATAAATGGTACGGCGTTTCTTAATTAAATCTAAAAACTGATTTGACATTCAATGAAATCCTGTGATATTTCTTCGCGAAAATTTGAAACAATCTACCCTCACTGTTAATAAAATGTGAAATATCTACTTTTATAACAATATTTAGGTAAATGTATTGCTGTCTTACCATATGCAATAATAATTCCAATTTCTAGTACATTTTATTGATAATTAAATCTTTAATTTTTTATATAGATGCATTTAAATAGCTTAAGTTTATCTTTTTACAGCTAAAACTGGCATAAAAAATCCCCCAATATTTGGAGGATTGTTATCGTATTTTATGCTGTTCTAGAATTTGGCATTTAACACATTTTGCGGAACTTTGTGTTTCCACAAATCACGCAGTGTGGGTAAATAGAATTTTTCACCAATTTCAACCAGTTCTGCATCAATCAGTGCATGAATTTCGTGCATAAACAGATAATCGAGTTCTACAGTTTTCAATTGATGGTTGTTTTTCGCAAACTCTTTACGCTTTTGCTGCGCAGTTTTGACTAGCTGATCGGCATAGTTTTTATTTTTAAATTGAGAAATCGCATTTAAACGTAATTCAATCACGCCCCAGCCGCTGAGTAATAATTTGAACAATTCAAAATCTTCAGTGGTCGATTCCCAGGTCATTTCATCCAGATTTTCATCGCCAGGCAGAACCGGAAGCAATAATTCCATCACACTCGGAAAAATCTTTTTAAAATTCAAAATAAATTTAACAGGATGCTCACCCGGATAATCCTTAAATTGAACCTTTCTCTGAACATCTGTTAAATAAACGTCAAGCATAATCAATCATCAGCAGTTAATTTCTAGGACTATTGTACGCATATATGCCCCAGATAAAAACCACTGATGATCAATTGATAGCTGTTCCAACTTTTAGATGGCTATTTCACATTAGGTGAAACCATATTTTCCGGAATTACCACGGCATCAAACTGTTCGGCAGTGACCAGGTTCAATTCGACCGCGACCTGTTTTAAGGTTTTGCCTTCCTTATATGCTGTTTTTGCCACTTTAGCAGCATTTTCATAACCAATCACCGGATTTAAAGCAGTGACTAACATCAGTGAATTATGCAGGAAATGATCAATTTTTTCGCGGTTGGGCTCAATGCCAACGGCACAATGATCATTAAAGCTGTTACATGCATCGCCCAACAGTTGAATCGATTGCAACAGGTTAAATGCAATGACCGGCATAAACACATTCAGCTCGAAGTTGCCCGAAGCTCCGGCGACATTAATAGTCGTATCATTCCCCAGCACCTGTGCCACCACCATGGTCATGGCTTCACTTTGGGTTGGATTGACCTTGCCGGGCATAATGCTTGAACCTGGCTCATTTTCAGGAATACGGATTTCACCAAAACCGCAGCGCGGACCACTGGCCAACCAGCGAATATCATTGGCAATTTTATTTAAACTCACTGCCAACGTCTTTAAAGCCCCAGAGGCAAATACCGCAGCATCACGCGCAGCTAAAGCTTCAAATTTATTCGGAGCCGTTACAAATGGCAAACCGGTTAAATTAGCTAACTGTGCTGCAGCTTTTACTGCATACTCCGGATGTGCATTTAAACCTGTTCCAACTGCTGTGCCCCCCAAAGGCAATTCATATAAACCCAGTAAGGCATAATGCAAACGTTTTAAGGCATGATCCAGTTGTGACACATAGCCACTAAATTCTTGCCCGAGCGTTAAGGGTGTTGCATCCTGTAAATGGGTACGGCCAATTTTGACAATGTCGGAAAATTCTTGCGATTTAGCCTCTAGAGTATCGCGTAAACGTTGTACGGCAGGAATCAGCAATTCATAGATTTGCAGGCTTGCAGCCACATGGATGGCTGTCGGAAAAGAATCATTGGTCGATTGTGCACGATTGACATGGTCATTGGGGTGAACCGGCTTTTGAGAACCCAAAGGATTACCCAGTCTCTGGTTGGCAATATTAGCAATGACTTCATTACAGTTCATATTACTTTGCGTACCTGAACCTGTTTGCCACACCACCAGTGGAAATTGACTATCCCACTTTCCAGAAATCACCTCTTCTGCAGCATTGACAATATAATGTGACAATTCATGAGGAATTTGACCTAACTCGGCATTGGTCATGGCGGCCGCTTTTTTGACCAAGCCCATCGCCCGAATCATCGGTCGGGGTAAACGTTCTTGACCAATCTTAAAGTTTTGCAAACTACGCTGTGTCTGCGCACCCCACATTGCTTCACTTGGAACTTCTACCTCGCCCATAGTGTCATGTTCAATACGTGTTTGCATTCTCCACCTCATATCGATGTCGTTTTATGATTTAAACCAATTCAATAGTTTTGACATATTTACTGATCTTAATCAAACATATTATAATTGTAAATGATTATTATTTACATTATTCACTTTGTTTCTCAGCTGCTTTAATTTCCCTTCAGTGTTTGTTGATAAAAACGCCAGGCATCTTCAATAATTTGGGTAATGCTGCGCTTAGGTTGCCATTTTAAAATTTCATGGGCTTTGCCTGAGGTCGCCCCCACCTGATCCAATTCAGCATAAGTATAAAACGGCACATCCATGGTTTTGATTTCAGTCTGGGTGACTTTTGAAACTTCACTGAGCAAGGCTCGAATGGACATATTTTGTCCTGCAATATTAAAGGCATCACAGGTATAAGGCTGAGTCCTTAACCATTGTAGAGTCGCTAAAATGGCATCACAGCAATCCAATACATGCAAAAAGCTGCGCTCAACGGTACGGTCCAGGGTTTGGGCTTGCTGTCGCAGTTCAATATAATCACGTTTTTTCGCTGCAACCTGTAAAGCCAGTGGAATAATATTTTTCGGCAATGGCGCCACAAATTCTCCAAGCACGCCATGTTCAAAAGCACCGGCAATGTTGCATAGTCTTAAAATGGCAATTTTCCATTCGTTGTCGGTCAGTGCGGTATCACGGATAATTTCTTCCGTCATCTGCTGCGATTTGATATAGGGATTGGGGTAGGAATAATTAAATGGCGTATCTTCGCTCAGAATTAAGCTGGACTGACCATAGACTGCCAGACTGGATAAGTGAATTAAGGTTCGAATGCCTGTACGCTGCATAGATCGCAGCAAACTCATAATACAACTGACATTATCGTTATAATATTCCAACGGTTTAAGCGCAGATTCTTCTATCGATTTAAAACCAGCGGTGTGAATGACGGCTTCTACAGAATATTGTTCAAAAACTTTGTTTAAGGCGGGTGTATTTCGGATGTCAATTTTGACAAAAGGCACATACATGCCGGAAATGTATTCAAGTCGTTCTAAGGTTTGTAAAGTTGCATTGGATAAATTATCAACAATGATGACTTCTTGTCCATGAGCCATCAGGCTTAACGCAATATGTGAGCCTATAAAGCCTAAACCACCCGTCACTAAAATCATTGTATAGATACTCCTTATAATAATCAGTACCTTGCAACTTATTGGTGTAATCTTGGTGTTTACAACAACTTATCCACAGATATTAAAAGCAAAAAACCGACTCAAAATTCTCTTGAGTCGGCTAATCTGCAAGAGCACTATCACACCATCTTAAAGATTTGGAATATTGCATGTGTTGCAGTTATGGCTATGAACTGTATATTGTTTATGAAAAAAATAAAAAACTTATTCAATGAATGGTAAAACTCATCAAGAGGAATAAAAATGAAACCATGGGAATACTTTTACATAGAACACACGATAAGACATGATCCTAGCCAAACAACTAGACACACATAGCCATCTTTGTTGTTTTTTATTGTGAAGTATATGCACCATCGACCACATACTGACTGCCAGTCACAAATGAAGCATCATCAGAAAGCAGAAAGGCAACGACCTGAGCAACTTCTTCCGGATTGCCTGCTCGACCAATCGGATGTAATTTCACCATCTCTCCCTCATCAATTTCAGCACTTAAAGGCGTTTTAATATAACCTGGATGTACCGAATTAATGCGAATACCTTGATCCGCATATTCCAATGCCGCTGCTTTTGTTAATCCGGTAATAGCATGCTTTGCAGCCACATAACCAGGAATATTTTTAAACCCGATTAAGCCTGCAATTGAAGAGGTATTAACAATCGCTCCACCTCCAGCAGCCAATATTGCAGGAATCTCATAGCGCATGCTATAAAATACCCCATTTAGATTAACATCAAGCACACGATGCCACCCATCAATGCTCAATTCTGCAGTTGGGTTAAGTTCCCCCAGAATTCCCGCATTATTAAATGCTAAATGCAGTGCACCATATGTACTAACAGCAAATTCAACCACTGCTTTCATATCTTCAGGCTCAGCTATATTGGCTTTATTTGCTACAGCTTTCCCACCTAAAGATATGATCTCATTAGCAACTTTATGAACAGTTTCCATGTTAATATCTGAAACCACCACACTTGCGCCCTGTTGGGCCAAAAGCATAGCGGTACTTTTGCCAATACCAGAACCAGCTCCAGTAACTAAGAGCCTATCCAGTATTAATTTCATTCTTTTTTAGCACTTAAAAAAAGAATTTGTTAAAATTATTCAATGAGAAAACCATATCCCAGCGACATTAGTCGAGAAGCCTTTAAAGAAATTGAACCGTTA